>CAYTOE010000039.1:0-12197 GCA_964439255.1 uncultured Aquificales bacterium | reverse complement strand
ACATTAAGCCTCTTTTTTTCAGAGCGTCTTCATATATTCTGTTATAAAGAATTCTCCACTCAGGAGTACCTTCAACAATCTTTTTAGAGTAGGATTTTATTCTTTCCCTTACTTCTCTGTCTATCTCTTTTTCTTCTTTTACAAGTTGTTTCAAAATATCGAAAATAAGCCTTCTGATTTTATTTGGATGCTCAAACATCTCAATAACATCAGGATCTTCTGTTTCTATATATCTTTTTATCTGATGGGCTACCTGATTCATTCTTTCTTCAGGGTCAAGGTGAATATTTTTCTCTTCAGCCAATTTTTCTTTTACTTTTAAAACAGCTGTTCTGTACCTGACTTCCTCAGATTCTAATATGTGCATATGTTGTTCAACAAGCCTTTCAGCTTCTGCTTCTATCTCTTTTTCCTCTTCTATAGCTTTATTTATTATTTCAAGTATTTTTTTTCTAAAATCTTCAGGATTTGACACTTCTATGTAGTGTTTCTCAATAAGGTCATTCGCTATTCTGTCGGCAACTCTCTCAACCAGCCTGGCTGGTATTTTCATAAAATACCTCCTAAATCTTTATAGAGGTGTTATTATATTACACTTTATATATTTTTCAAATTTGGGGCTCTCCCCAAAAAGGGGAGAAATTATCTTATCCAGTGAACTCTAACGTATTTGGCTCCTTCTGGGTACTGTATGTTTAGATTTCCTTTATAAGCCCTGTGTACAGCTTCTCCTATAGCTCTTGCAAGATGTTCATAAGTTGTGGTTATAACGATTCTATCTCCTTCATCCTTTATCTCTATTATTCTTTCAAGGGGTCTATAAGCCATTTCTCTTTCTTCTGTATTTTTAATGATATTCATGATTTCATCTTTATGCTTTTTCATAAAATCCCCTTCTAAAACAGCAACACCACCTTCATACTTATCCTCTATTCTTCTACATGCAGGACATATCATCTTTTCAGCATTTTCAGGGGGTGGTTCCATCCATTTAAAAATCCCTTCATGGAACACAACACCGCACCTTTCACATACAGAGGGGTCGTGGTACTTCTCTTTTGTAAAATAAGGGTCATGTATGTACTCCTGTATAAGCCTGTCTTTTCTGTTATTTGGCATTTTTGCCCTCCTTAAGTGTTATTTGCAGGAAATAATTTAATCTATATAAGATTAAAAATCCAGAAAACTATCAAAATAGCCTGAAATTTCACGTTATGCTAAACTAATACAAACCTTACAGAGGGGTGAGAAGATGAGCCTTAAAATCTACAACACACTTTCAGGAAAAAAAGAAGAGTTTGTGCCTATAAAACCAGGAGAAGTAAAAATATACACATGTGGTGTAACAGTTTACGATGTGAACCATGTTGGACACGGAAGAAGTTTAATTGTTTTTGATGTTATAAGGAGATATTTGAGATACCTTGGATATAACGTTAAGTTTGTTAGAAATTTTACAGATGTTGATGACAAAATAATAAACAGGGCAAAAAATGAATGTCTTCCTTTTACTGTAATAGCTGACAGGTATATAAAAGAGTATTTTCAGGATGCAGAGAACTTCAGGATAGAGCCTGCTGATGTTGAACCAAGGGTTACAACCCATATTCCAGATATTATAGATTTTATCCAGAAACTTATAGACAAAGGATACGCTTATGAAGTAGAAGGTGATGTTTATTTTTCAGTAAGAAAATTTAAAGATTATGGAAAGTTATCAAAAAGAAGTATAGATGAACTTATAGCAGGTGCAAGGGTTGAACCTGGAGAGAAAAAGAGAGACCCTCTCGATTTTGCCCTATGGAAAGCTTCAAAAGCAGGTGAACCTTCATGGGATTCTCCATGGGGAAAAGGAAGACCAGGATGGCACACAGAGTGCTGTGCTATGATATTTAAACATCTTGGAGAAACTATAGATATACATGGTGGAGGACTTGATCTTACTTTTCCACACCATGAAAATGAACTCGCACAGGCTGAAGCTCTTTCAGATAAACCTTTTGCAAGATACTGGATTCACAACGGTCTTGTAACTGTTAACGGCCAAAAGATGTCAAAATCCCTTGGAAACTACATTACTCTAAAGGAGATTTATTCAAGGTATGAACCAGATATCCTCAGACTTCTTGTTCTTTCTGTCCATTACAGAAGTCCCCTTGATTTTTCATGGGAAAAAATGGAAGAAACAAAAAAGGCCTATGAAAGATTAAAAAATGCTATAGAAGATTATGAAATAGTTTCAAAACTTCCAGAAAATCCAGATTTTGAAGGGCACCTTTATGATGCAATGGCAAAGGCAGAGCAGAACTTTTATGCTGCTATGAGTGATGATTTTAATACACCAGAAGCTCTTGCAGCCCTATTTGGTTTAGTAAGGGAGATGAATATACTTAGAGACAGAGCTGTAAAGGAAGGAGGTATATCAAAGAAAGCCCTTGAGTCATATAAAGAATCAGCAGATATTATCCATAACATCTGTAAAGATATGTTTGGTCTTTTTGACAGTCTCCAGCCATGTATTGAAGTTGAGGAAATAAAGGAAGAAAGAAAGGAAGAAAAAATAGATGAGGAGCTAATAGAAACACTTCTTGAAGTCAGAAATATAGCAAGGAAACAAAAACAGTTTGAGATAGCAGACCTTATAAGGGACAAACTTTCACAGCAAGGTATTGTTATAGAAGATACACCAGTTGGAACAAAATGGAAGAAAAAGTAATGGAGAACAACGAAAAGTTAGCAGCAAGGATTTTTGATAGTGTTGTAAAAACGTACGATGCCTTTTTAAACTTTGCTACATTTGGTTTTATAAACAGCTGGCAAAATGAAATGATAAATAACGTCCCGTCGGGGCGTTATTTTGTTGATATTGGAACAGGAACAGGAGAAGTTGTTAAAAAGGTAAATGATATTTATCCAGAAGCAAATGTGATAGGAATAGACGTTTCCCTTGGAATGTTAAAAAAAGCTGTTGAAAAAAATAGAAACAGAGAAAATGACCTATTTATAAAAGCTTCAGCCCTTGAAATGCCTTTAAAAGATGAAACTGTTGATGCTGTTTTAAGTTCTCTTGTTTTCAGGCATTTGCCGCCGGAAAAGGCCGCAAAAGAGATAAGTAGAGTTTTGAAAAAAGGTGGTTATCTTGGAATTTTAGATATATCTAAACCAAAAATAAAACTCATTTATAAGCTTATATTTTTCTTTGCAAATGTTATATTCAGACCCATAGGGACAAGGATTTTTTCAAAAAAGGAGTACGACTACTTTATGGAGTCTATTGAAAACTCAATGACAGCACAGGAACTTGAGTCTTTTCTAAAAAATTACTCTTTTACTCAGGTTTACCAGTCAAGTAAAGTCTTTGGAATGGTCACTATCTCCATTTTCAGAAAGAAATAATGATATTATAATTTTCTCATAAGAAATTTCAGAAAGGAGTTATGAATGAAAGAATTTATAGTTGATGCAAGGGATTACGATAAAGTTATCATCACAACAGCTATAGAATCTGGAGCTGATTATGTTATCATCCCAAAAGAAAAAGAAGAAGAGGCTAAAAAGCTTGGAAGGATAAAATTCATAACTGTAGATAAAAATGGAAATTTTTCAGATGATTTTGTTTATGTTGTGATAAATGATAAAAAAGATGAAGAAAAAGCTGCCCAGTTAGCAAAAGCTGGGAAAAAGGTTATTGTAAAAACAACAGACTGGACAATTATTCCCCTTGAAAACCTTATAGCCCAGTCAGAAAACATATATGCCGTTGTAAAAAATGCAGATGAAGCTGATATCGCTGTTGGGATACTTGAGAAAGGTGTCAGGGGAGTTGTTTTAGAAACAAAAGACCTTAATGAGATTAAAAGGGTTTCAGGTGTTATAAAAGAGACTGTAGAAAAGATAGAGCTTGTGAAAGCAAAGGTTACAAATATTGTTTCTGTTGGTATGGGTGATAGGGTTGCTGTGGATACCACATCCCTTTTCAAACGTGGAGAAGGGATGCTTGTTGGGAATTCATCTGCAGGAATGATTTTTGTGCATGCAGAAACAGAAGAATCTCCTTATGTTGCCTCAAGACCTTTCAGGGTTAATGCAGGTGCTGTCCACATGTACACAAGGGTTCCAGGTGGAAAGACTGTTTATCTGTGTGAACTAAAAGCTGGAAAGGAAGTAATGGCCTATGACATAAACGGAAATGGTAGGGCTGTTGTTGTTGGGAGGTCAAAAATAGAAAGAAGACCTATGCTTTTAATTGAGGCTGAATATGAAGGAAAAAAACTAAGTGCTGTTTTACAAAACGCAGAAACAATAAGGCTTGTAAAGGGAGATGGCTCCCTGATTTCAGTTGTTGACCTTCAAGTAGGAGATGAAATATTAGGATATGTGGAGGAGGCGGGAAGACACTTTGGAATGAAGGTTGAGGAAACTATTTTAGAAATATAGGAAAGATTATGGATTCAAAATTAGCTTTTAAAGTAGGTTTGTTTGTTATTTTTATAGCTGCTGTAGCTGGCTATTTAATTATTATGTTTAGTGGTAAAGGTTTTGGTGTAAGTACAAATGAGTACTACATTTACTTTAACACTGTTGAAGGCTTATCACCCGGTGCAGATGTTCAGGTTAAAGGTGTAAAAGCAGGAAAGGTAGATGAGATAAAAATAGAAAAAGGAAAGGTTAAGGTTAAAATCTCTGTAAGAAAAGATTTTCCTGTTTATAAAAATGCAAGAGCTTATATAAGGACTCTCGGTCTTATGGGTGATAAGTACATATATATAGAGCCAGGTGAACCTGGAACAGGTGAACTCTCAGAAGGAGGAGAAATAAAACAGGGTCAGGTTTACGCAACAACGGAAGACCTTTTCTCCTCTGTTTCTGACGCAGCAAAAAAGATAGGAAACTTGGTTGATAATCTTAATAAAGCTGTTGAAAAAGGAAAACTCGAAGAACTTATAACAAATATAAGGGTTTTGGCAAAACATACAGACCAGCTTGTTCAGGAAAACAGAAGGTCTATAAAAGAAACTATCGAAAATATCAGAGCTCTATCATATTCTTTGAAAAAGGATTTACCTGTTTTGATAGCTAAAATAGAAAAAGCAGCAGACAATATAGAAAAAATATCTGGAGAAAACAGGGAAGATATAAGAGAGCTTATTAAAAATCTCAGGGAAGTTTCCGCTTCTCTGAAAGAAAAAGGACCAGAAATATTAGACAATATGAATAAAGCTGTTTCTGTTATAGGTGAAACTGTTGATGAGAACAGAGAAAATATAAGAAAAACGATAGAACATCTTGAATCTTCAGCCGACAAGTTTGACAAAATCCTTTCACAGATTGAAGCAGGTAAAGGAACTCTCGGAAAGCTTGTAAAAGATGATAAACTTTATGAAGATGTTAGAGGTGGTATAAAGACATTTGTAAAACCTTTTGCCGTTGTTGATAAATCTCAGTTAAATATATACATGTACGGTGAAAAACATACAGGAAATAAAGATGCAAAGGCTGGCATATCTGCAAGTTTTTCCTCAAGACCTGATAGATATATATACATAGGGCTTCTTACAAACAGCAACGGTTCTGTCTCAAAAGAAGAGGAAATACAATCTGGTAGTACAACGACAAAAAGGATAAAAAGAGATTACGGAATATTATTTGATCTCCAGTATGCAAGGAAGTTCTGGAAACTGTGGGGTAAAGACCTGTGGGTAAGAGCAGGATTAAAGGAGTCTTCAGCTGATTTAGGACTTGACATAGGCTATAGCAGAAACTTATTAATAGAATCAAACCTGTACAATTTTGACAGAGATGAAGCCTTAGGTGAGCCTCCAAATCCTGAACTTGACATAGGCATAAGGTACAAGTTCGATAAATATCCATTTTTCCTGAAGTTTGGTGCCTCAGATCTTCTTAATGAGGATTATATAGGTGTTTACTTTGGAGGTGGTTTTCTTTTCAAAGACCAGGACTTAAAATATCTCTTAGGCTCTATGCCAAAACCTTAAAAGAGAGGATTAAATATGGATAAATTAGAGTACCTGAAAAATTTAGATATATTTTCTGGATTAAAAGAAAATGAACTGAAAGAGATATCGAAGTACTTCCACCTTGAAGAGTATAAAAAAGGAGACTACATCTTCTTTGAAGGCGATGAAGAACCGGGCATATATATCGTTGTTGAAGGTATTGTGAAACTCACTAAAGAAACATCAGATGGAAAAACCGTTATACTGAAATTGGTTACACCTGGAGAGGTTTTTGGATGGTTAGTATTAGGTGATACAAAGCCTACAAGTACTTACACAGCTCAGACATTGATAGATTCAAAAGTTTTACATATACCAAACAAGGATTTCCTTGTTCTTTTAACTTCATACCCAGCAATAGCTGTAAGAATCACATGTATAGCGTCAAAAATGGTTCTTGAAGCATACGACAGGTTGAAAAGTTTAGCAGCTGAAAAAGTAGAAGGAAGAATAGCAAACCTTCTCCTTGAACTTGCCCAGAAAATAGGAAAAGAAGAAAATGGAAAAATTGTTATACGCTCACCTATAACAAGACAGGATCTTGCTGAAATGACAGGTACAACTGTTGAGACGGCGATTAGAATCATAAGCAGGTGGAAAAAAGAGGGAATACTCAATACAGAAAGGGGCAAGATAGAGATATTAGACCCTGATTATCTTGAAAGTTTGATTTCATAAAATTGTCTTTCATCAATTGCATACACTAAAAGACTCAATTATAATATAATAATATTCTAATATTATAAAGGAGAGGTCTATGAGGAGATTAGGAGCGTTTCTTGCCATATTCCTGTTCAGTTTTGCTGTTGGAAAAGAGCTAACGCTGAAAGAAGCTATCGATATAGCTCTAAAAAACAGCTATCAGCTAAAGGCATCAGAAAAACTTCTAAAATCAAAAGAGTTCCAGTACAAAGCCACAAAAGGTTTAAGATGGCCTTCTTTGAAGTTCACTGAAATGTTTATGAGAACAAATATCCCTGGCTGGGCAATGATGAATGAATTAAACCAGCACAGATTAACTATGTTTTCATCTGCTAAATATGTTGATATGACAGCAATGAACACTTTCTTTGGAAGGCCTATTTTTCAGAATACATCTTATCCAGAATGGAACAACTGGCAGACAAAAATAGAGTTTCAGCTTCCCCTTTACACAGCTGGAAAAATAAGCCTCGGAATTAAAATGAGGAAAAAAGAGTATGAGGCTACAAAGAAAGATTTAGAAAGAACAAAACAAAAAGTAATCTATGACGTATCAAAAGCGTACTACGGTGCTCTTCTTGCAAAAGAGGCTATTAAACTTGCAAAACAGGCTTATAAAACTGTTGAAAAACACTACAAAACAGCAAAATCTATGTACGAAAACGGACTTGCCATTTATGCAGATGTTTTAAGGGCAAAAGTTTATCTTATGGATGTCAAGTCAAAAATAACAGAAGCTCAGAATCAGTACCTTGTAGCCAAAAAAGGACTGCTTCTTGCAATGGGTCTTGATAAAGCAGACCCTTCTGAAATTGAGGTTGTTGGAAAACTCCAGTTTAAAGATACAAAAAAAGGTGTTGACTACTGGCAGTACTTTGCTGTTCATAACAGACCTGACTTTTTAGCTTTAAAGGAAAGGGTTGAGAACGCAAAAAGAATGGTGAAGTTTGTTAAAGCAGATATGTATCCAATGGTTGGTGCTTTTGGCTATTACCAGATGGATGATAGATATTCACCTTTTGGAACAGATGGAACTGGATGGACTGTTGGTGTAGCTGTAAGCTGGAATGTGTTTGATGGATTCCAGACATTGAACAAGTACAAAGCGGCAAAAGAGACTTTCAGATACTACAACCAGCAGAAGAAAGGCTTTGAAGAATTCATCAAATTTAAGGTTTATCAGGCTTTTGCAAACCTACAGACAGCAAAAGAAAAGCTTAAAACAGCAGAGCAAAATGTAAACTGGGCTGAAGAGATTCTGAAAATAACAGAAAAAAGGTACAAAAATCAGATGGCATCAATGATAGACCTTTTAGATACTCAAACAATGTACGACAAAATAAAGTTTGAAAAAGCAAAAGCAACTTATGATGCAAATATAGCTCTCCTTGAACTCAAGTATCAAGCAGGCGCATTAAAAAAAGAAAATAACGGAGGAGAACAATAATGAAAAGTGTTGTAAAGTTTGTAGTTTTCTTCATTATTCCGATAGTCATTTTGATTATGTGGATTGGCGGTTTCTTTTCCCATAGAGTCCAGCCTGGTTATGCTGCTGTAGAGGGAAAAGTTGTTCAGGGAGTTCAAACAGCTAAAGTTGAAGCAAGGTCAACAAGAGGTTTTTATACAGTTGATGGGACTGTAATGGCAAACAACAACGCAAAAGTTGCAACAAAAATAATGGGAAAAATACTGAAGATAAATGTTAAAGAGGGAGATAGAGTAAAAAAAGGACAGGTACTTGCCCTTATAGACACAAGTGATATTCAACAGAATATAAAACAGGCTAAAGCTGCGTTAGAAGAGCTTTCAAAAGGTAGAGAAGAAGCTTTAGCAGGTTTAAAGGCTGCTAAAGCAGGATATGAGTTTGCAAAAAGAACGTATGAAAGATTTAAAAACCTGTATAAAGATAACGCTGTTTCAAAACAACAGCTTGAGGAAATTGAAACAAAAATGATTGCCGCAAAATCACAGTATGAAGCTGTTCAAGCAAAGCTAAAACAGTTGGATGCAAAGGAGAAACAGGTAAAGGCAAAATTAAAATTTGCTGAAATTATGAAAGGATACGGTGTTATAAAAGCTCCTTTTGATGGAATTATTATTAAAAAGATGAACGATGTTGGAGATATGGCAGCACCAGGAATGCCAATTTTTGTTATAGGAGATAATGACCTTAGATTCTTTGCACAGATAGACGAAAGTTTTGTGGATAAGGTAAATATCGGAGATACCTTTGATATCCATATTGATTCTATAAACAAGACTATAAAAGGGACAGTTGTTGAGAAAAACAGCAATATAGACCCTATGAGTAGAAGCTTCTCTGTAAAAATGAAAATACCTTACGTAGAAGGCATTTCTTCAGGTATGTATGGAAAGTTCTATATACCAACAGAAGCTGAAAAAGAAGTATTTATACCAAAATCTGCGGTTGTAAAATGGGGACAGCTTGATGCGGTTTACAAAGTTGATAAAGAAGGAATTCTCCACTTAACATTTGTAAAACTTGGTAAAACTGTTGGAGATAAGGTTCAGGTTCTTTCTGGTGTTCAGGTTGGAGATGAAATCGTTGTATCAGGAACTGAAAATGCTTGTGATGGCTGCAAAATCAGATAACTTCGGAGGTAAATGATGGATTATAAAAATAGAAAATTTGGAATGGCAGGGAAGATAGCTAAAGCGTTTGTGAACTCTCCTCTGACACCCCTTATAGTCCTTGCCTCTCTTCTACTCGGTCTTTTTGCTGTCTTAACAACTCCAAGGGATGAAGAGCCCCAGATTGTAGTTCCTATGATAGATATTATGGTGCCTGCTCCTGGAAAAGAGGCCTCTGAAATAGACAAAATAATAGCTAAACCCCTTGAAAAAATAATGTGGGAAATTCCGGGTGTTGAGTATGTTTATTCGTATTCAGGGGATGGCTTTGCTATAACAACTGTTAGATTTTATGTTGGTTCAAACCCTGAAGATGCCCTTGTTAGACTTTACAGTAAACTTATGTCAAATATGTACAGAATGCCTAAAGGCACCATGCAACCAATTGTTAAACCAAAATCTATAGATGATGTTCCTATTCTTGCTCTCACATTCTACAGTGATAAACTTTCTTCTTATGAGCTAAGGAGAATCGTTGAACAGGTAGAAGATGAACTAAAACAGCTTACAAATATATCTGAAACAACAATAATAGGCTCTAAACCAAAAACTATAAATATTGATTTTGACCCAGCGAAACTCAACGCATACCATATCCTTTTACCTCAGGTTGTCCAGTCCCTCCAGGCTGCAAATTTTGCCCTGCCTTCAGGGGAATTGGACAAAGACAATTACAGGTTTAAAGTTAGAACAGATGCTTTTATAAGAGATATAGAAGATGTTAAAAACATTGTTGTTACTGTTTATAACAATAAACCTATTTATTTGAAAGATATAGCAAATATTTATGAAGGTGAAGGAGAACCTACAAACTACGTTCAATTTGGATACGGTGTTCAGGGTAAAGGTGATAAAACAAAACTGTACAACGCTGTAACCCTTGCTATAGCAAAGAAAACAGGAAGTAACGCTGTTTTTGTAGCTGATGACATCCTTGAAAAGCTTGAGATGTTAAAAGGAAAAGTAATCCCTGAAAGTGTTTATGTAAAAGTAACAAGAAATTATGGCGAAACAGCTACAGAAAAAGCTAATGAGCTTATAGAACACCTTTTAATAGCAACATTTTCTATTGTTCTTCTTATAGCTGTTACCCTTGGATGGAGAGAATCTCTGATTGTTGCTGTTACAATACCTGTTACACTTGCTATAGCCCTTTTCCTCAGTGAAATGTACGGTTACTCTTTAAACAGGGTTACTCTGTTCGCACTTATATTCTCAATAGGTATACTTGTCGATAACTCTATCGTCGTTCTTGAGAATATCCATAGATGGTTTGAGATGAAAAAGCTGCCACCGGATCAGGCAGCTGTTGTTGCCACAGATGAGGTTGGAAACCCTACAATCCTTGCGACATTTGCTGTTATAATTGCACTTCTTCCAATGGCTTTTGTTACAGGTTTAATGGGTCCTTACATGCGACCTATTCCTATTAACTCTTCTGTTGCGATGTTTTTCTCAATGCTTCTTGCATTTATTCTCACACCTTACCTTGCTATAAGATGGGTGAAACAGGAACCAGGATTAACACCTAAGCATTTAGAAGAGGAAGAAGAACAGACAGCGGGATTCCTCGCAAAACTGTTTGAAAAAATATATATGCCTCTGTTTTTAAGTTTCTGGAAAAGATGGCTATTTTTATTTGCTATGGGGATTTTATTAGTTGCCTCTGCCTGGCTTGTGGCAAACAGAACAGTTCTTGTAAAAATGCTCCCTTATGATAATAAAAGTGAGCTATTTATCGTTTTAGATATGCCTGAAGGGACACCTCTTGAAAAAACATATCAGGTTGCTAAGAAGCTTGCAGATTACACAAAAGGTGTCAGTGAGGTTGACAACTATGTAATATACGCCGGTGTACCTGCTCCTTTTGATTTTAACGGTCTTGCAAGACATTATTACCTGAGAGAAGCTCCTTATTATGCAATGATAAAAGTAAACCTTATAGGAAAGCACGAAAGGAAAGCCCAGTCCCACGAGATAGCAGAAAGGATAAGAAACGATATTTATAAAATAGCAATGAAAGAAGGAGCAAAATACGTAGCTGTTGTTGAACCTCCACCAGGACCACCTGTTCTTTCTCCAATTGTTGCAGAGGTTTACGGTCCTGATTATGAAGGTCAGCTAAAGGTTGCAAAAGAGATTGAAAAACTGTTTAAACAGACTCCCGGTGTTATAGATGTTGGTATATATGCTAATCTACCTCAGAGGGAGTACATACTGAAGGTTGATAGGGAAAAGGTAAGAAGATACGGATTTACAGAAGATATGATTGTTAAAACTATGAGAGTTGCCCTTGCTGGCTTTAATGTTGGTTTTGTCCATTCCTCAAGGGATTTATATCCTATAAATATTGTTGTTAGACTTGACCAAAAAGACAGAACTTCCCTTGAAGACCTGTTATCAATGAAAATCCCAACACCAAAAGGTGCTATTCCTATTGGAACATTTGTTAAAGTGGAAAAAGGAACGGCAGAACATGATGTTTACAGAAAGAACCTACAGAAGGTTGTTTATGTCATAGCAAACGTAAATGATAGTGTAGGTTCACCTGTTTATCCTATCCTTGACCTTTCAGACAAGATATCAAACCTTCCTACGCCAGATGGAAAAGGTATAGAAATACTCTACACACATCAGCCTGAACTTGAAGACAGATATTATGTAAAATGGGATGGGGAGTGGCAGGTTACCTATGAAACATTTAGAGATATGGGAATAGCGTTTGCTGTTGCTCTAACTGTTCTGTATATACTTCTTGTTGGTTGGTTTGGTTCATTCAGAATGCCTCTTGTTATAATGTCACCAATTCCTTTTACCCTCGTTGGT
>CAYTOE010000038.1:0-12260 GCA_964439255.1 uncultured Aquificales bacterium | reverse complement strand
TATGAACAGGGATTTTTTCTTTTTAGAAGAGGCTTACAAAGAAGCTCTTAAAGCTTATGAAAAGGATGAAGTGCCTATTGGGGCTGTTATAGTAAAAGAAGGAAAAATAATAGGAAGTGGTCACAACAGAAGAATAGAGAAGAAAAATGCTATCTACCATGCGGAGATAGTAGCTATAGAGGAAGCATGTAAAAACACAGGAAATTGGCGTCTTGATGGGTGCTGTATATATGTTACAGTTGAGCCCTGTGTTATGTGTGCAGGAGCTATTATGCAATCAAGGATAGACAGGGTTGTTTTTGGTGCCAGGGATGAAAAAGGAGGTGCTGTAATAAGTAAATATAACCTATTTTCTGATAACAAACTTCCATTTAAAGTCAGTTACGATTTTTTAAAAATGGACAAATGCTCAGATATCTTAAAAGAGTTTTTCAGAAAGAAGAGAGAAAAATAATCACTTTTCTCCCCAATGTTTTACCTTTTCAATTTCAAACTCAACAGGAACTTTTTTTAGAAGAATCTCTCCTGCTTTTTTCATGCTGTTAGAAAGAATTTCAACAGCTTTATCTGACACTTTTTCATCACACTCTACTATTATCTCATCATGGACAAGATTTACAATAAAAGCATCTATTCCCTTTGAAAGTTTACCAAAGAAAACAACAGCCATTTTAAGTATATCGCTTCCTGTTGCCTGTATTGGGTAATTTACGGCATCTGTAAATCTGCTTACAAACATTTTTCTTCCTAAAAGGGAATAAACAGCTATTTTTCTGTGTTCCTGAAGCTGTTTTTTTGTTTCCTCATGCCAGATTTTAAATCCTTTATACACATCAAAAAATCTGTAATAAAAAGCCTGTGCATCTTTTAAAGATATATCTATTCCATAATTATTTTTTGCATAAACCATAAGGGAACGGGGAGATATACCGTAAATTAGACCAAAATTTATCGCTTTTGCCATCTGTCTTTCTTCTTTCGTTACTTGAGAGTAATCCTTCCCAAGTATCAGAGAAGCTGTAAATCTGTGTAAATCTTTTCCTTCTTTAAAGGCTTTTATCATTGTTTCTTCATTAACATACTCAGCAGCTATTCTCAGTTCTATCTGGGAATAGTCTGCAACAATCATACTTCTGCCTTCAGGAGGCCTGAAAAGAAACCTTATTTCTTTTGGTATGTTTTGTAAATTAGGTCTAAGTGATGCCATTCTTCCTGTAGGTGCCCCAATCTGTTTAAACTCACCGTATATCCTTCCATTTTTTGTATGTTCTTTTAACTCTTTTAACTTATCTAAAAGTTTTTTCTCACTTCTTATATGGAGTAGTTCCTTTACTTCTTTTTTATCTAAGTACTGTTTCAAAGCACTATCCTGTGATGATAATGAACCTTTTTGGGTTTTTGGAAGTTTCAATCCAAGCTTTGTAGATAACCAATAAGTTACTTTCTGAGGTGAAAAAGGGTCAACACCGTACCTTCTAACAAAATCTATATAATCCCTCTGGTATGAAGAGGATTTTTCTGTGTAAAGTTGTTTTAGCTTTTTTTCATCAACAGGAACTCCAATAAGCTCCATTAAGGCAACATAAGGAACAAAAGCCATCTCAACAGCTGCAACACCATTATCTATACCAAATATTTTGTGTAGTTTTCCTGTTGACCTGTGGTGGGTTTCAATCTCATTTAGCTTTTCTCTTAGAATAGGGAAGATATCCCTTAAAGCCTGAACATCTTTTGCTGCATATTCAAGCTGTTCTTCTGTTAGCCTTTCAATACCCCATTGTGATTTTTGTTGTGTTTTGTCTATATAATTCTCTGTTAAACGGAAGGAGACAGCTGAAAGTGAATGTCCTTTTTGTGGGTCATCAGATAAAAGCTGGGAGGCAATCATTGTATCAAAAACAGTTTCAGGAAATATATCAAAGTTAGATTTTAAAAACTTTATATCAAATTTAATATTGTGTCCTATAATTCCTTTTTCTTCTAAGATAGGCTTCAGATATTTTCCAAACTGGGGAATATGGAACATATCGTACAGGAATATGTATTCCTCATTTCCCAATTGAATCAGTCTTATTTTATCGTTATGAAAGTCTATATTTTTGAAATCCTTTACTGCAACTTCTGTATCTAAATACAGGTATCTGTCAAGGGAGAAAAAAGATAAACTTTCAATGGCTTCATCAATATCTCTTATATATGTAAAATGCATAGCTCAAACCTTGTATATTTTTTTCAGTAAAACTAAAATATAGCACAGTTTAAAATCTTCCAATAAAAGGTTTAAAATGAATTTAAAATTGCACCATATAGCTATATCTGTAAAAAGTATCAAAACATCTGAAGAGTTTTATAAGAAGCTCGGTTTTTATAAGGTGTTGCATTACAGATCTGATGATGGATTTGTTGAAATACTAAATATGAAACTTGGAGATATATTTTTAGAGATTTTTTCTTTCAAAGAAAGTAAAGAAATTCCTGAACTGCACAAAGACCTCTGGGAAAACTTGAAAATAATAGGAGTAAAACATTTTGCCTTAAAAACAGATGATATTAAGAGTACCCTTGAAAAGATGAAAAAAGAGGGAATCGTTCCTGAAAATACAGAAATATCAAAGGGAAGAACAGGTATTTTTTATTTCTTTATAAAAGACCCAGATGGTATATTTGTTGAAATAGTTGAAGATAAAAGAAAACTTTAGGAGATAACATTGAGGCCTGAGCTTTTTGAAAAAACCTTCAAACTTAAAAATGAAATAAAAAATCTTGCAATAAACCTGAACGAAGAGATAACAGAAAAAGAGGTAAAAAGTAAATGGTTTTCCTATAAGCCTGAAAAAAAGTACAGATTTTCAATAGCAGAGGATGGCTCTTTTAACAAAAAACATTATTTAGGATTTTACCTTTACTCTGTTGCTGGTTATGCTGTTGGATACCGTGAAGATGGAACTGTTGTTGAAGAGATAGCAGGAGATATAGGAATTACAGTTATAAAAAAAACAGATGTTCTTGATAGTTATCTAAAAATGTTGATGTTTTTACTTGAGCTTAAATCCCTTATAAGGTTAGCGGAGAGGGAAAAGCCGGAAGTACTTATATTAGATGGAACATTAAGTAGCAGGTTTATAACGTTTTTTCCAAAATCTGAATGGTTTACATCTGAGGAGTTTGAAGGAAAAATAGCAAACCTCGCAGCTGAATATATAAAAATATTAAAAAAAGGGCTTCTAAAACACGATATAACCGCTTTTTCTGAAACGTTAAAACTCTCTTTGGAAGAAAAGCTACTTTCTATGTTTGGTAAAAAAGGAAGCAGAAGAGATGTGTTTGAAGCAGCTCTTTCAAAAATAGCCTATTTTGAGTATCTTCTTTTGCTTCATAAACTTTTCTATGGTCTTAAATGGAATCCACTGATAATAGGCGTTGCAAAAACATCCCATAATACTGAGATTTTTAACAGGTCAATACCTGATATAAGGCTTCTGTACAATTATGTAGATTCAACAGGTTACTCTGTCAGCATGTATGTGAATCTTGAAGAGAAAAAATGGGAATTTTCAGAGCTTTTAGAAAGAAAGATAGAATCGGAGTTGAAGGATATACAGATAAAGTACTTTTACGGTAAATACGATAGAGGAAGACATATATCTCTGATAGAGGTTTATGAAAATCCAGATAGAGAAACACCAGATTTAGAGGAGATACTTGACATACTGAGTTATTACTCTGTAAACGGTTATCCATTTTTGTTGAAAAAAGCAGACAATGAAGTAAGAATTACAAACAAGGATATGGAAGTTATAGAAAATCTACTTGATTTAAAAAGGGAAATACATGGTAGAGAAAATTTATAAAAAGATTTATAGTGACAGACTTTTTGAAAGACAAAAAAATACCATTGTTATTTTTCTCTTTTTATACCTTCTGTTTTCCATAATAATTCCTGAAGAAAAAGGTATTTACAGGAAGGAAGACCTAAAAGTGGATATAAACAAAGCCTCTAAAGAGGAGATTCTATCTATACCTTACATAGGGGAAAAGACAGCAGAAAAGATATTGTACATAAAAAAGATAAAAGGATACATATCTGTCGAAGATTTAAAAAAGATAAGGAACTACAAAAAATTCAAAGAATTTATAAAAATTCCTCAATAAGCCTGTCAACTATTTTTGATAGACTTTCACCGGTTTTCTCTTTTTCTTTTAGAAGCTTTTCATAATTTTCTTTCTTTATTCTTAAAGAGAGACTTTTTTTATCACTAACTAAATCCAAAACTGTACTGTATTTTACTCCTGTTTTTTCAGCAATCTCTATTAAAGAAACCCCTTCTTCTCTAAGTTTTTTTATCTTTTCAAAATTTTCACTATTTCCCTTACATATCCAGATAAGATTATCAACACAGTTATTCTCTTTATTTCCATCTTTATGTTTTATATACCTGCAACCATCAGGGTTATCTAAAAAATGTTCAGCAACAAGTCTGTGTATGTATGCTGTTTTTGTTTTTCCACCTGTAGATAATCTTACAAATAGGTATCCAGACCTATCCTTTTTAGGCTTTAGTCTGTTTGTTTTGTAGTTAACTTCAAGAAGACCGTATTTTAGTCTATAAACAAAACCTTTATTACTTATGCCGTAATTTTCAGAATCTTTTATAGGTTTTATAATCTCATCTTCAAAAATGTACATTTAAAGCCTCTTTTGTTTGTAATATTACAAACAATTATTAGATATAATAGACATTATATTACCAGATTGATTAACAGTTCAACAGATTTTACTTAATAAAGTTAAGGAGTTTTTCAAAAGGCATAGGTTTGGCGAAGTAAAATCCCTGCCCTTCATCACATTTTAGTGCCAGCAGTTTTTCATAATGATGTTTAGTTTCTATACCTTCGGCGATTGCCGTAGCACCAAGACTATGGGAAAGCTTAATAAGTGTTCTTACTATATGTTGAGCTTTTTTCTGCTTTAAAATAGGAATAACAAAACCTTTGTCAATTTTAATCTTATCAACATCAAACTCTATAAGATAATCCATGGATGAGTAACCTGTTCCAAAATCATCTATGGCTATTTTTATGCCTTTTTCTTTTAAATCTTGAAGAATTTTCTTTGTCATTTCCGGATTTTTCATTGCTGTTTCTTCTGTTATTTCTAAAATAAAGTTTGATGGTTTTATGTTATAGGTATCCAAGGTTTTAAGAACTTTTTCTCTCAGATTGATATCAGAAAACTGTCTTGCTGAAAAATTTACAGCCATAAAAAAATCTTTTGAAGAAATTTTGTTTATACGGGAAAGGGCATCCAATGACTGTATCAGGACAAACTCTCCCAATTCGTATATTAAATCCATATTTTCAACAATCGTTATAAACTCAGCAGGTGGAAGTATGCCAAATCTTGGATGGTTCCATCTAACAAGAGCTTCAAAACCAACAACTTTTTTTTCTTTTAAGTTAATTATAGGTTGATAATAAACAGTGAACTCTTCCCTTGCAAGTGCCTTTTTTAACTCCTGTTTTAAAAAAACATGCTTAAAAATCTTACTTTCTATAGATTTTGAGTAAAGGGAAATTGTATTTTCTCCAATTTCCTTTGCTTTAGATAGAGCTATTTCAGCCTTTCTGATAAGGTCTTCTGATTTTTTTCCGTCAAAAGGATATACAGATATACCTATGTATATATTTATATAAACATCCTTTCCATTTATAAAAAATGGTTTTTCAAAGATTTCCCTCAATGTATATATGTGATTTTCTATATCCTCCTTTTTTTTCATACCGTTTAAAATAAGTCCAAACTCATCTGAGTAAAATTTGCTTACAACAAAACCTTTAAATCTGTTTTTCAATCTATCGCTTATTTTTTTCAATACCATATCAGCCGCTTTTATACCGTAAGCAGAATTTATCTCCCTAAACTTTGATATATCCAAAATCACAACACCTACTACTTTTTCCCTTGGATTAGAAATTGTGTCTTTTAGCTTCTCTAAAAACAAAACCCTGTTTGGAAGCTCTGTGAGATGGTCATAATAGGTTGCTCTAAAAGCTTTCTCTTCAGCAATAACCTTATCTGTTATATCTCTTTCATTGATTATTATTCCTTCCAAATCCAATTCCTTCCAGTTATTTGGAAGATGAAATATACCTTCAATCCATTTATAACCGTTATTCTTTGTTTTAACCCTGTACTTTTGCAGAAAAGTTTTTCCCGGATTTTGAAACGCATTCTGTTTTGCTCTAAGAAACTGCGGCGCATCTTCATTATGTATGATATCTGTAATAGGCTTTTCTAAAAGTTCATCTATCTCCCATCCCAAAACAAAATCTTTAGATGGAATTCTAAACTTAACTTTACTTTCTGAATCAACAATCAAAACTATGTCATAACTGTTTTTAAGTATTGTTTCCACCCTCTTTTTCTCTTTTTTTAGTTTTTCTTCAAGCTCAACTTCTTTAGTAATATCGACCCCTATTGCAAGACCACCATAGCCATTGTTTATCCTTACGGTAGTAGCATAAAGTCTGAATATTAAAACCCTACCGTCCTTACTTAAAACTTTAAGGTCTGAATATTTTTTGTCTATCTGCTCACCATTTACCCTTTTCTTAACAAGAGTTTTTACAAGCTCTTTCTGAGAAGGATGGATAATATCCCAGACATACTTATCTTTTATATCTTCTTTTGTATAACCTAAAGCTTTCAGGGCTGATTTGTTTACGTATAAAAATTTCTCCTGATAAAGGAATATGTAGGCAGGGGATTTTTCTGCTATTAGCTCTAAAAAGTTATCTTCTAACAATTCACTCTCCCCATATTTATTTATTTGTCTTGCTTTTATAAGATAAAATTAAGTACTTATGACAGATTTTTAAACTCTTTTCGTCATATTTTTTTTGAAAAATAGAATAAAACCTGATATTGGAAATATACTCATAAGAAAAACAGAAACCCTGTAGTTATCCCCTGTTAGGAAAAGAAAGAAACTCCAGACTATTAAACCTGTACTTGAAGCTATCCTTTCAGTTAAGGATAAAAATGACAATCTAACAGACACTTCACCTGCAGGGAACAGCTCCAAAATCAATACCCTTGATAAGCTCCAGAGATGTGCAAGTGAAAATCCTGCAAAAAGTCCAACAAACAAGATTATTTTTTTAGGTGCAAAGGGTATGAAAAGGAGGAAAAAAAGCCAGAGGAAAAAACCTAAAATAAATAGTTTTCTCACTCCAAAAAAATTAGACATATATCCCCAGAAAACTCCACCAATTACTCCACCCAACGCTGATATACCTATAACCCTGTAAATTTCCAAATCTCCAAGATGATAAACCTCTTTCAGATATATCCCCATCATTGAGATTGTTGTATTTGCAACCTCTGTTAAAGATAGAATAGAGAGTATCAAAATTATAAAATCCCTGTCTTTGAATATATCCTTTATAAAAATATCCTTTTTCAACTCTGGATTTTCTAAAAAAACCATAGACGGGATAGAAAAAAGAAAAAATAAAACAGATGAGAAAAGATAAACCTCAGGAATGTCCAACTTTTTTACGAAAAAAAGCAAAGCTACAGCCGAGGCTATATATCCAGCACTAACTCCAAGTCCAGAAACAAAACCCTTTTTTTCAAAATTTAAAAGAAGAGAGTTATAAAACATAAAAGCCTGCTGGTGGAATATGGCAACTAATAAAAATAGGAAAAGTGAAACAAACGGAAAATCAGATGAAAAAAACAGAAAAAAAGAAAAAATAGATGTTAAAAAGGAAAAAAGTATAAAAAAATCTTTTCTCTTCGCTTTTCTATCTGCTAATTTTCCAAAATACAGAGCTAAGATAAAAGAAAGTAAAAATGTTGCTCCATACAAAAAACTGTATACTTTTGTCTCTATGTGTTGGGTTATGTATAGGGGAAAGAATGTAGAAAATATTAATGCAGAAAAAACAGTTTCCCCTGCATCAAAAAGAGCAAAAGAAAACTGTTTTTTCATTAAATCATTTTACAACTAAAACAGACTGGTTAGCATATTTTACGAGATTACTTGCCGTTGAACCAAGAAGCATCCTTTTGAATCCACCTACTCCCCTATAACCAACAACTATTAAATCACAACCATTTTCATCTGCATATGTCATGAGCTCTTCTGCTGGTTCACCTTCCATCACCTTACTTTCAACCTGAATACCAGCTTTTTCTGCAAGTTCAACAGCCTCTTTCAGGTATTTTTCCTCTTTAGACATTTCCTCCTTTTCATACTCTTCTATCTCTTCTGGAGGAATAAAATCAATAGCTGCAAACTCAAAAGGTCTAACTACCCCAACAACACACAGTTTTGCATCAAAATCTTTTGATAGTTCAATAGCCTTCTCTAAAGCTCTTTTTGAAACTTCTGAACCATCGTACCCAACCAGTATTTTTTTGTACCCCATTTCAAACTCCTAACCTTTTATTACTATGTTTAATATCTTTCCTTTTATAAATATAACTTTTAGTATCTCTTTACCTTCTGTCCATTTTTTAACATTTTCATTTCCAAATGCTATTTCTTTTACTGTATTTTCATCTGCATCAGCAGGTACAACTATTTTAGCCCTAACTTTTCCATTTATCTGAACAGGTATTTCTTTTGTCTTTTCAATAAGCGCCTCTTCATCAGGTTCAGGGAAAGGTTGCTCAATTGTAAAACCAGCATTTCCTATAGTTTTCCAGAGTTCATCTGCTATAAAAGGTGTAAAAGGTGAAAGCATAAGAATAAGTTTTTCAACAGCTTCCTTCAGTACTTTCAGGTTATTTCCTTTATAAGATGTTAGGGTGTTCATAAGTTCCATAATGGCAGCTATTGCTGTATTAAACTGGTATTCCCTTGTTATATCTTCATTAACTTTTTTAATTGTCTGGTGGAGTTTTCTTCTAAGCTTTTGGTCTTCTTCTGAAAGGTTTTTGAAATCCTCTTTCTTATAGGAAACATCCTTTAAGTCATCAGCTTTTTCATTGACAAAATTCCATACCCTTTTTAAAAATCTGTGGGCGCCTTCTATTCCACTATCTATCCAGTCAAAGCTGTTCTGAGGAGGTGCTGCAAAGAGAATATAAAGTCTTACAGTATCCGCCCCGTACTTTTCAATCATCTCATCAGGGTCAACAGTGTTATGTTTTGATTTTGACATTTTGTCAGATTTACCGTATTTTTCTTCAAGGTCTTTCAGTATTTCAATAGGGAGACCTAATTTATCAAAAAGAAGTTTTGCATTATCGTTTAATGTCAAATGATTCTCTTCTAAAAACTCTTTTAATGTCATTCTCTGACCTCTGTGTTTTGTTTACAAAGATTATATAAAATATAAACAATCTACACAAAATTATCCTGTATGAAAAAAAGCATGTTTTTTCAACAGAAGGTCAAATACACTTAACTATAAAAGGACAGGAGGTTACAGTAATGAGAAAATTAGTGTTATCAGTGGTTGTGGCAACATCATTTTTATTTTACAAAGGTGCTTCTGCCCACTGCGAAGTTCCATGTGGTATTTACAACGATGAATTGAGAATTCATCAGATACAGGAGTACATCCTTACAATAGAAAAATCTATGAGAGCTATTCAGGAGCTTTCAAAAGGCTTAACAGAACCTTTAACACTAAATCAGGCTGTAAGATGGATTAATAACAAAGAAAAACATGCAAAACTTATCCAGGAAATTGTATGGCAGTACTTTTTCACACAGAGGGTGAAACCGGTAAATCCAGAGGATAAAGAAAAGTACCATAAATATCTAAAAGAACTTGAGCTCCTCAACAAACTATCATTTTACGCTATGAAAGCAAAACAGTCTGTCAGTCTTGATGTTGTTGAAAAACTCAGAGAGACTCTTGAAGCTTTTGAAAAGGTGTATTTTGGAGAAGAACATATAGAAAAACACCACAAAAATAAGGAGTAAATCTTGCAGGTAGATACAGTCTGTACATACTGCGGTGTAGGGTGTGAACTATCTTTTAAACTTGATGGTGAACAGATTGTAAAAGCCTTTGCAAAAAAAGAATCAACAGTAAGTAAAGGTAACCTCTGTATAAAAGGGAGAAAAGGATGGGAATTCCTTTTCTCCCCTTACAGAATAAGAAAACCCAGAATAAAAAAATCTTTTATTGAAAAACATAGAGCTATTTTTCCTGTTTATATAAAAAGAAAGTTAGACACACTTATTGATTTTGACAAAGAATTTTATGAGTCAGATTTTTCCCTTGCTTATGACATCGTAGCCTGGAAACTGAAACAAATAAAGAAAAAATTCTCATCAGATTCAATAGCTGGAATTGGTGGTGCAAGAACAAACTGTGAAAGTGCCTACCTATTTCAAAAATTTATCAGAAACTATATAGGTTCACCCCACATTGATAACTGTGCAAGGGTATGTCATTCCCCATCATTAAAAGGAATGAGAACAACTATTGGAGAAGGAGCAGCAACAAATCCATTTGATGATATATACAATACAGAATTTTTAATAGTTATAGGTTCAAATACAACAGAAGCCCATCCTATAGTTGCAAATAGGATTTTGGATGTTGTGAGAAAAGGTATCGGATTAGCTGTATTTGATGTTAGAGATATACCTCTTTCAAAATTTGCAAAATACAACTGTATTATTCCATTTGAATCTAACCTTCTTTTCTTAAATATGATGGCAAGGGTCATAATAGAAGAAAATCTCTACAATAAAGATTTTATTGAAAAAAGAACAAAGGGGTTTAAGGAGTACAGGGAAAAATTACTAAAAGACCCATATTCAAACCCAGATTTTTTCAAAAAAATAAAAGGCTACGAATATCTATCTGAAAGGATAAAAGAGGTTGCAAGGGAATATGCAACAAAAAAATCGATGATTTTATGGGGACTTGGAATAACTGAGCATATAGATGGAAGCTACAGCGTCATGGCTATAACTCACCTTGCAATGCTTACAGGAAATATAGGTAAAGTTGGAGCTGGACTTATACCACTCAGGGGTCAGAACAATGTTCAGGGAGCATGTGATATGGGCTGCCTCCCTTACTATGCACCTGACTACAAAAAACCTGAAAAAATTGGACTAATGACACCAGACATTATAGATGCTGTTCTAAAAGGAAAAATAAAGGCTATTTACAATATAGGTGAAGATATAGCCCATATACACCCAAACCAGTCAAAAGTTAGGAAAGCATTAGAAAAACTTGAATTTTTAGTTGTTAATGAGATATTTCCAAATGAAATAACAAGGTATGCGGATATTATATTTGGTGTAAGAAGCGCTTATGAAAAAGAAGGAGTTTATATAAATGCAGAAAGAAGACTTCATCTATCACAACCTGTAATCCATTCAGATTTGCCAGATGATTGGGAAGTTTTATCAGAAATATCAAAAAGAATGGGATTTGAAGTAAGTTATAAAAGCTCTGAAGATGTCTGGAATGAGGTTAGAGAAGTAGCATCTGAAAGGTTCTCAGGTGCAGATTATAACATCTTAAGAAAAAACAGACTTAGAGGTTTACAGTGGCCTGTAAAAGAAAAAGATACCCCAGTGCTCCATGAAGGAAAATTCAGAACAGAAGATGGATTGGGAAGATTCCATTATAAACAGTGGGAACCAAGGGGAATGGTCAAAGAGATACTTGAAAGAGGCTGTATTGAAGATTTTTATTTAACAACAGGTAGAATATTAGTGCACTACAACAACTCCGCCCAGACTAAAGAGTGTCTATCTCTGATATCAAAATCAAATGAGGATTTTGTTCTTGCAAGTGAAGAAGACAGAAAAAAACTAAAAAATGCCTCTAAACTTATTCTTGTTTCTGAGTATGGAACATCAGAAACCCTCCCAGTAAGATATACAAAAACTTTAAAGAAAGGAACCCTTTATGCAACATTTCATTTTGCAAAAAGTAAAATAAACTTCCTTTTTGGTGATGAATCGGACAGTTTCGTTAAAACAGCAAGATTTAAATCTGTGAAGGTAAAAGCTGTACCTGTTAGGTAAAATTTTTAAATTAAACCCGCGCAGAGCGGGTCTTTATCTTTTCAGGTTTATGATTTTTTCTTTAAGTTCTTCAACAGAAATATTCTCATCAACCCCTAAAATATCTAACAGTTTTTCTATTTTTATCCATTTTTTCAGAACCATACCTTGTGTTAAAAGCTGAGTGAATGGTTCTTTTACATCAACAAGTCCTGTCTCTTTTAAAAAACCGTTTACAGCATTTTGAACAATTTTGTTTCC
>CAYTOE010000037.1:0-12334 GCA_964439255.1 uncultured Aquificales bacterium | reverse complement strand
TCCCTTTGTTTGTAGGTGTGGAAAATATAATAGGTTTTACTTCAACGGTATCAAGGAGAAATTCATCAAAGGAAACAAACAGATTCAGTCTAACATCTTCTATCTCAACCTCATACTGGATATGACTGACATCATCCTCATAGAAAACTAACTGGGTAGTGTATATTTTCCTTTTTTTCATCTCTACATCGTTTAGAATCCTGTTTCCCACATCTTCTAAAAACTTCTCAACTACTTTCTGGGCATTTTCATTTTCATTTACTATCAAGCTGTTCTTTTTAAATACCGATTCCAAAATATCAAAAATATTTTCATCTACAGATATATATAATCTGTACTTTCCTTCTAAATCAAAACCAACAGACAACAATGAAATATTATTAATACTATTAATAAACCTGTAATTCTTTATTTCCATTTTTACAGGTAGAATAGATAAAAATGAAATTTTTATTAATTTTTTTATTTTATAACCTAAAATTTTATGTTTTTTTGATATGGGTGATGTCTCAGAAAAATAATCCTCTTTTTTTTCTTCCTTTGTAGAGTAAACTTCCCTAAAAAGGGCATCTATCTCTTCCTGGGGAACTAACTTTCTGAGATTTTTCATTTCAGCATCCAAAATTTAGTGGTTAAGTATAATTATATATACTTTTTAAAAAAAAAGGGAGTGTATGAAAACAGTAATTTATTCAGAAAATGGTGGATGGTTTGAAAATAAAGGTTTGTATGTGTTTGATAAGCCTGTAAAAACTGTAAAACTTTTTTACAATAAACTGTTAATAAATGATTATAAAATTGACACAAAAAAACCTATCCAGCTTATAGAAAAAATCCTAAAAAAAAATAAATATTTTGCTCTTGGATATATATCTTACGATTTTAAAGAAAATATTTTTGGAAAATTCCCAAAAAAAGACGATATAAGAGTTCCTGTTTTGTATCTCTCATTTTACAAAAATTTTAAAAAGATAAATCTTCCTGAAGAAAAAAAATACAGATCTGTGATAAGAAGCATCAATATACCTGTGAAAGAGGAAGATTTTGTAAAAAAAGTATTAAAAGCAAAAGAGTATATAGAAAAAGGAGATATATATCAGGTTAATATCTCCCACAGGATTGAGATAGATGGCTTTTTCAGTCCTGAAAATATTTTTTACAGACTTATTAAAATTCAGCCCACACCCTACCTTATGCTTATAAAAGATAGGGACTTTTCTATAATTTCAGGTTCAATGGAGCTTTTTTTAGAAAAGAAAGGAAGAGTTGTAAAATCAAAACCTATAAAAGGTACCAGGAAAAGAGGAAGAGATAAAAAGGAAGATAAGATACTGTACAACGAACTTAAGAACTCGGAAAAAGAAAGAGCTGAAAACCTTATGATTACAGACCTAATGAGAAACGATATAAACAGAATAGCAACTGATGTTAAAGTGGAAAACCTTTTTTCAATAGAGGAATACTCCTCGCTTTTTCAGATGGTTTCAACAGTAAAAGGAAAACTTAAAGAAGGTATATCTTTAAAAGATATTATCTGGAACACATTTCCCCCTGGCTCTGTAACAGGTGCACCAAAAAAAAGAGCTATTGAGATAATAGATGAGTTGGAAGATGTTAAAAGAACTGTTTATTGTGGTGCTACCTTTTTAATAAAACCAGACCTTGATTTTGTTATGAGCGTTGCTATAAGACAGATGATTTTTAAAGGAAATAGATGCTACATATATGTTGGAAGTGGTATAGTTGCCGATTCAGACCCTGAGAAAGAGTATGAAGAAACTCTTATAAAGGCAAAAGCAAACATAGATTCTCTATAAGTTGTTGAAAAATAAAGAAATAACCATAAATTGTAAATACCAGAAAATCTTCAGAGGTAAAAATGGAAAGGTTAACTGAACAGGAAAAAGTCCAGTTGGACAAAAGACTTAAAGAAATAGCAAAAAAGGTTAATGAAATTTTAGATTCTTATGGGGAGAAGGCACTTCAGGAAGTCCCAGCAAGGGGTAGAACTCTTATAGGTTATGTTCCCCAGTTTCTAATTGATGCTTTAAATTCTGTTACTACGTTATGGTCTTACGATTACAGGCTTTTATCCCTTGAAGAAAAGGAAGTTACAAGGAAAAGTGGTAACAAGGAAAAAGTTTACAGTGCAACTGTTGAGGTTTCCCTCTGGATTTTAGACGACAGGTTGAAAAGAACACAAATAGGGGGCGGTGAAAATGTAACACCTGCGGATGCTGTGAAAGGTGCTATTACAGATGCAATAGGAAAATGTTTGTCCTTATACTCAATAGGAAGTAAAGCTTACAGAGGAGAACTCTACACAGGGAATGGACACAAAAATGTTCCACCTACAGAAAAACAGATAAATTATGTTAAGAACTTATCAGAAAAATCAAAAATAAACATACCAACTATGGTTAAACAGATTTTAAACAAAAGTATAAAATCAGAAGAAGAAATTAAAAACCTTACAGTTCAAGAAATAAGTAAACTTATAGAAGCTTATAAAAGATTAACTGTTTAAATCCCATACCTGAATGTGTAGTAAAAAATACCTATGTACTCCTTTATGGCTTTTACGGAACCATGAAAAGAGTCAGGTCTTGGTAAGAATGATATCCATGAATAGCCTGTTCTGTTAACAAGGTAATCTGTAGGAATAGGTTCCACAGGAATATAAAAAGACTGGAATACGTATATGGAACGGGGCATGTGATAGGCTGATGTTACAAGACATACTTTGTTCCACCCGTTCTCATCCACTATTTCTTTTATGTTTCTAACATTTTCATACGTATTTTTACTAAACCCTTCCACTATAATATCTTCAGGTTTTACCCCTAACATCTTTAGTGTAGATGCTAAAGCTTCAGCTTCTGAACCTTTTCCCCTGTTATATGGGTTTCCCCCAGAGATAATAATAGGTTTTTTAATTATTCTCCACAGTCTGTAGCCCATAACAAGCCTTTTTAAAGAAGATTCTGATGGTGAGTCATTTCCATATTCATCTGGTGTGTTACGAACAGCTCCGCCACTTAAAACAACAATAGCATCACATCTTACATTTTTTAAATCACCTGGAAATGGAAATTCATTTTCTAATGGGAGAAGTAAACTATTTTTTACAGGTTCAATAGATATCAGATATATCAAAAAGGCTGTAAATAGACCCAAGTAAAATCCTTTTTTACTTCTTCTCCTCATTAAAAAAACAGTAATAATAAGCAGTACTATTATTAATCCTGGCGGTAAAATCCAGTACGACAAAAACTTAGACAAGAAAAACATTAACTCTCCCCCTTAAAAAACTACCAAATTATCCCTGTGAATAACCTCTGTAAATTTTTTTCCAAGAACTTTTTCAACCTCATCAGATTTAAGTCCTTTTATTTTTTTAATCTCTTTATAAGAATAATTAGCAATTCCTTTGCCAATTATCCTCCCCTCTGTGTTTTCAACGGCAACAACATCATTTTTTGAAAAAATGCCTTCTACATCCTTTATACCAGCTGGCAAAAGACTCTTTCCTTTTTTTAAAGCTTCTTCAGCTCCTTTATCGACAATTATTTTACCTTTAGGTGCAGAAAGTGTCAGCAACCAGCTTTTCTTTAACCTCTTTTTTCTACTTTCAGGAAATATAAAACTACCGATATCTTTCCCTGAAATAATATCTAAAATAACATTTTCCTTTTTTGGTGCTATAAAAACAGGTATTGAGTGGGAAACAGCTATTTTTGCTGCTTCCAATTTACTTCTCATTCCTCCAGTGCCAAATTTTGACTTTGAAGCCTTTGCAAATGTTAATGCTTCATCTATATTTTTTATTTCTTTTATAAGGTGAGAACCTTCTTCTCCAGGTTCTCCTGTATATAATCCACCAGCTGTTGATAAAATAATAAGTAAATCTGCACCTGAAAGAACAGAAACATGGGCTGCTAAAAAATCATTATCTCCAAATACTATCTCTTCAACAGCGACAGTATCATTTTCATTTATTATAGGAACAACTCCGTACTCTAAAAGTTTTTCAATAGTGTTTTTTGCAAGAACGTACCTTTTTCTTTCTCTCAAACCTTCTATTGTTAATAAAATCTGACCTATGTTTATCTCTTCCTTACTGAAATTACTATCATAAATCTCCATGAGGTAGGCCTGTCCTACAGATGCAACAGCCTGTTTTTCCGTTAATGTTCTTGGTTTTTCTTTCAGTTTTAATTTTTTTATTCCTGCTAATACAGCTCCAGAAGAAACTATCAAAACATTTTTTCCCTCTTTTTTTAAAGTTGAAACCTGTTTTGCTAAATCAGATATAAAATCCCTATCAATATCTCTGTTTTTTTCCAATAACTGGGAACCTATTTTTATTACAATTCTTTTAATATTTTTTAAATACTTTTCTCTATTTTCCATCAGTTTTTCTGTTCACCTTCAAGTAAAGTCCTCAGTTTTTTTATTAATTTTCTCACAGCTTTTCCTCTGTGGGATATCCTATTTTTCTCTTCTACAGTTAACTGTGCCATAGTTTTATTATAACCTTCAGGTTTAAAAATAGGGTCATATCCAAAACCACCCTCACCTTCTGGAAACTCTGCTATCTCTCCATAACAGTAGCCTTCTGTCCATATACCCCAGTCTCTTGGAACGTAAAAAACTACAGTACTTACAAATCTTGCCTTTCTATTTTCAACCCCTTTCATCAATCTCAAAACTTTTAAAATGTTAGCCCTATCTGGACTATCCTGAACAGGTTCTTCTCCTCCAAATTCTTTTAAAGCAAAAAATCTTGCAGAGTAAACCCCTGGATAACCTACAAGAGCATCTATTTCAAGACCTGAATCCTCAGCTATTGTTGGTATTCTATAGGCAAGAGCGTATTCTCTTGCCTTTTTTATGGCATTTTCAAGAAAAGTTTGCCTATCTTCAACAACATTTATCTTCTCATCCATATCTGCAAGTGATAAAACCTCTATACCAAGTTCAGAAAGGAGAATTTTAAATTCTCTCAGTTTTCCTTTATTTGTTGTTGCAACAAGCACCTTATCTATATTCATAATAATCACACCCCTGATTTTGAGTATTAAATATAATATGTTAAAAGAGGTAAAAAAAACAAAGTTAATGCTTTACAACCTTTATATAAAACATTAAAATCTTCAAAAATCTATTATCATGGAGTATGCCAATGGAGAATGAAAAAGAGTTAATGAAAAACCCATTTATGTCAAACATGAAATTTTTAGAACAGGCTAAAGAAGAAACTGAGTTTGAAAGAATAATAAAGATTCTCCTTGTACCAGCAAAAAGTGGTATATACATGTCAAGGTACAATATAAGAGATTTAGGAAGAAGTATCGGGGTGGAAATGTCTATAAAAGACAGAAAGTTTATGTTAAAAGACCTTTTCCTGTATGCAAAACAGTTAGACAAGATGAAAACGCTGTTAGACAACATAATAGAATTTATTAACTACAGAATAGAGCAGTATAAATGGCTTGAAGAAAACTATCCACGTTCAAAAAATATAACCCAAAAATGGGTTAAAAAAGCAGAAGCTCTAAAGCAGTTTATAGAAAATATGAAAAAAGAGGTTGATATCTACAAACATATATAAAGCGGGCAGCTTTACTGCCCATTAATCTGTTTTTGAAACTGTTTTACTTACAAAACTTCCAAAAAACTCATCAAACCACTCTAAAGCTTCTTCTTTTGTCTCAAAAATTCTACTGAAAAAGACGTGGTTTTCTGGGCTATTTGTGTAAAAAGCCCATTTGTAGTTTTCAGTATAAAGGTCTGTGTTTGGAACCTGAAGTTCAATAGCAACAATGTTATCAATATTGATGTAAAGACCTGCATCAATTCTAATCATCATGATATATCACCTTCCCCTTCCTTTAATTTTTTTAATTCTTCCTGTTTTTTCTTAAACCATTTGTAAGATGATATTACAAGTATTATGCCAACAATTCCCCCCGATATTAATTTTGCTGTAAATATATCCCAGCCTAAAATCCTCTCCTCTGAAAACCATAAAAATACATAAACAAGATATAAACCGTAAAGCAAAAGAGCTACAGAAAATCCTTCCCAGATTATTTTTGTCAGCATTGAAAGTCCTCTTATTTTGTATAATTTTTCAAAACCTTATTATAAAACTTTTTAGGGGTCACAGGCATGTTAATTAAAAGTATAGAAGAGATGAAAAAAGTAATAAAAAAAGAAAAACAAATCGGAAAAAGTGTTGGATTTGTTCCCACAATGGGTTATCTCCATGAAGGACATATATCTTTGATTAGATGTTCAAAAAAAGATAACAATATAACCGTTGTCAGTATTTTTGTAAATCCTATCCAGTTTGGTGAAAATGAAGACCTTGACAGATATCCAAGGGATATAGAAAGGGATTATAAGATATGTATGGAAGAAGGAGTTGATTACGTTTTTTATCCTTCCTATGAAGAGATGTACCCTGAAGATTTTTCAACGTATGTTGAGGTTAAAGGACTTACAGAAGGTTTATGTGGAGCCTTCAGACCAGGCCATTTTAGAGGTGTGACAACAGTTGTCACAAAGCTTTTCAATATTGTCAATCCGGACAGAGCTTATTTTGGGAAAAAGGATTACCAGCAGTACAGAGTTATTAAAAAGATGGTCAGTGATTTAAATATGGATGTTGAAGTTATCGGATGTCCCCTTATAAGGGAAAAAGACGGACTTGCGATGTCTTCAAGAAACAAATACCTATCAAAGGAGGAGAGGGAATCTTCCCTTTCTTTAAGTAAAGCTCTATTTAAAGCGAAAGAGATGTTTGAAAATGGAGAGAAAGACCCTCAGAAAATAAAAAAAATGATAGAAGAAATAATTCTTTCCTATCCTCTTGTAAAAGAAATTCAATACATAGAAATCGTTGACCCGGAAACTTTAAAACCAAAAAAGAGACTGGAAAAAGGCGATATTATAGCTCTTGCAGTGTATGTTGGTAATACAAGACTTATAGATAATATAGAACTTTGAAGGGGATAACTTTGAAAGAGTATCAGAGGAAGATTAAAGAAATTATAAAGGTTCTTTCGTATTTTTTACATGGGAAAGAAAAACCCCTTGAACTTTCATTGATAGCTTTTTTTTCAAAAGGGCATCTCCTCATTGAAGATATGCCAGGTCTTGGTAAAACGACCCTTGCAATAGGGATAGCAAAAATATTAGGTCTTGATTTTGGAAGAATCCAGTGTACAAGTGATTTACTACCAACAGATATAACAGGTGTATCTATATACAACAAAAGCATTGGGAAATTTGAGTTTCATCCGGGACCTATTTTTAACAATATCGTCCTTGTTGATGAACTAAATAGGGCAACACCAAAGACACAATCCGCACTTTTAGAAGCAATGGGAGAGAAACAGGTTACAGCTGAAGGGGAAACTTACAGACTTCCAAAACCATTTTTTGTTATAGCAACACAAAACCCCTTAGAACAGTATGGAACATTCCCTCTCCCTGAATCTCAGCTTGACAGATTCATAATGAAAATAAGTATAGGATATCCAACAAGGGAAGCAGAAAAAGAAATACTCAAAGGTGGAAGCAAAAGGGAAGAACTGTACTCCATAGAGCCTGTGCTAACAAAGGAGGAAACCAGGTCTATACAGGAATGGATAGAAAAAAATGTGTATGTTTCAGAAAAAGTTATAGATTTTATTTTAGACATAGCAGAGTTAACAAGAAAAAGCAGATATTTCTACTCGGGTTTATCTATAAGAGGGAACCTTGCGATTTTAAAAACAGCAAAAACAAAGGCGTTTTTTGAAGGGAGAGATTTTGTTATACCTGAGGATATTAAAGAGCTTGTACAGTTCACAATTCCCCACAGGGTAAAGATAAGAGAAGAAATAGAAAATGTTAATAAAGAGGATTTTATAAAATCTCTTATAAATCAAATAAAAGTACCGGTATGATAAAAATAACAAAAGCTGGCTGGATATATATAGCCCTCACGATTTTTTTAGGTGTAGCTGCTATTAATACTGGAAATAACCTTTTATATTTAATTGTTTCGGCTATGTTGAGCTTTATGGGTGTTTCAGGTTACTTTGGCAGAAAAAATATGGTAAACATAGATATATCTGTGCATTATCCGGCAGAAGTATTTCAGAATGTTCCATTTAATATTAAGTTAAAAGTTGAAAATTCCAAAAAGTATCTCCCTTCTTTCCTTTTGAAGGTCAACGTAGCTGGAGAAGAGGAAATTGTACCTTATGTGAAACCAGGAGGCAGCTATGAGATTTCTATTCCTACAGTTGCAAAAGAAAGAGGTTATTTTTACATAGATAAAGCCGTTGTATCCTCTCCTTTTCCTTTCAACTTTTTTATTAGATACAGACAGTTTCAGGAAAAGGAAAAGTTCCTTGTTTATCCAAAGCCGGAAAAATGTAAAGTTAAACCTTTATCTTCCAACAACAGGCAAAAGAGGGAGAGGGAGGTGGGGAGTTGTAAAAATTACGAAGGAGAGTTCTTTTCTGTAAAAGATTACTCACCTGGTGACCCTATCAAGTATATACACTGGAAATCGACAGCAAAAACCGGAGATTTAAAATCAAAAGAGTTTATAAAACCATCTTACACTACAGAAATTATAGAATTTGAAAGGATTCCTATACCTAATATAGAAAAAAGAATAAGATGTGCAACTTATATTGTTTTAACTCTTTCTAAAAATAAAGTTCCGTTTAAGTTCAAAATAAGAGGTAATACATTTAACGGTTTAAGAGAGAAGGAAAAAATTTTAAAAGAGTTAGCCCTATATGGAAAAGATTAGATTAGAAACTGTAGTTTTCTCTTTAACATATACGATAGCTCTTATAGGTTTTCTTTCTGTGTTTTCTTATGTGAATATTCTTTTTTCAGCTTTTTATGCTGTTACATTTCTTCTTGCCATCTATTTAGACTATATAAAAAAGCATCCGATTCCAAGAATTTTACTTAATATTCTATCGGTGGTTATATCTGGAATCTTACTCTTTAAGGTATCCCTTTCGGATCCAATAACACCTGTAATTGAGGTTCTTCTACTTCTGTCAGGTGTAAAACTTTTAGAGAAGAAAAAATTCAGAGACTTTATGCAGATATACCTTATATCTATGTTTCTACTTGCAGGCTCTGCACTTTTAAACATAGGTTTATCCTTTCTGTTTTACTTTGCAGGACTTTTCTTTCTTATGGTTTTAGCAACTGTTTTCTTAACGTACTACAATGAAAAACCTGATATGGTTCTTGAGAAAAAAGTATTTATCAATCTTTTATTGAGAGTTTCTCTCATTCCTGTTATTTCTATACCTTTTACAATTTTTATATTCTTGACCCTTCCAAGAACAGATTATCCTCTGTTTGATTTTCTTAACAGGGAAAAAGGGTCATCAACAGGTTTTACAGACAGTATTACCCTTGGAGATGTATCTGAAATACAGGAGGACAGTTCAGTCGCTTTCAGAGCAAAAATGGAAAAGATAGACAGTGAAAAACTTTACTGGAGAGGCGCAACTTTAAATTTTTTCAACGGGAAAAAATGGATATGGAAAAAAACTAAAACAGAAGAGGTAATAAAAGGAAAGAAGATTGTATATGAAACGATTATTAAAGAGCCTTCTGTGAACGGTTACCTTTTTGGGTTAAATATACCTGTTGAAATAAAGGGTATAAACTCTTCCAAAAAAGAAGGATATATATTCATTAATAAAAAACCTGAGTTTAAAAGGATATCCTATAGAGTTGTTTCTTACATAGATGGGTATATTGAAGAGAAAAACGGCATAAATGGTATTTATCTTCAACTTCCTGAAAAGATAAAAACAGACAATGAACTGTTAACACTTGCAAAAAGGCTAAAAGGAAAAGATGATATAGAAACTGTTAATAACATTTTAAAATTTTTCAATACAGAATTCAGATATTCATTAAAAGGGCTTCCAGAAGAAAACCCTCTAAAAGATTTTCTTTTTAAGAAAAAACAGGGAAACTGTGAATTTTTTGCTTCAGCTGCAGCTGTGCTTCTAAGACTTAACGGAATCCCGTGCAGATTGGTTGTTGGTTATAAAGGCGGTGTGTATAACGATTTAGCAAAGTACTATATAGTATCTAAAAAAAATGCCCATGTATGGTTGGAAGCTTTTGTTAATAACAGATGGATAACCATTGATCCAACACCTGTTTTACCATCTATGGCAGAAGAAAACAGTTTTTCACTATCTGTTCTCGCTGACACGATAAATTATTACTGGATTTCTTTTGTTATTAACTTTGACTTAAAAAAACAGGTCAGTATGGTTAAACAGTTGAAAACAAGCATACAAAGACCGAAACTTAATATAGATAAGGTTTATATTGTCATTTTTGTTATTAACGTTATAATATTTTTCTCTGGAGTTTTTTATTTTTTATATAAAAAGTACGAAATATATTTTTACATTAAAAAATTTATAAAAAAAATAGAAAAGTACGGTTATACTAAGGGAAATAAAGAAGGTTTAAAGGAATTTGTAGATAAAATTCAAAACGCTAAAATAAAAGAATTTGCGCTTGAATTTGTTAATGAAATTGGGGAAGTAGTTTACGGAGGTAAAAAGTTAGACAATAAAAAAAGAAAGAAATTGCGCCTGTTGATGAAAAAGCTGTAATTTTACATATTAATTACAGGTTGTTTTTATTAAAAAAATATAAAAGAGGTGAAAAATGTCGGAGAGAAAGAAGATACTCAGCATAGCAATTGATAATGACTTATTAAAAAGATTAAAAGACCTATCTCTGGAAAAATCTGTCTCTGTCTCAAAATTAGTAACAAAATTGATAGAGGAAGCTCTTTATTTAGAAGAAAATGTATTTTCAGATGAGATATACAAAAACATAGACTGGCTTAGTAACGAGTGGAAGGACAAACTACAGGTTTTATTCACAAAAGTTTTGGATACAACACCTGATCCGATATGGATTAAAGACCTTAATCTGAGATTTGTTTATGTTAATCAGGCATTTGCAGAGCTGTTTGGTGAGACAAAAGAAAATATTATAGGTAAAAATGATATAGAGTTTCTCCCACCTGAAGTTGCAAAACAATGTATATACAGCGATATGCAAGCTCTTGAGAAAAAAGAATCTTCCCATTCTATAGAGGTAGTGGAAAAGGACAATGAGAAGCTTTACTTTGATGTTATAAAAACACCTCTTTTTGACAGAATAGGAAGACCTATAGCTATACTTGGTATCTCAAGGGACATTACAAATTTCATAAGAACAAAAGAAGAATTAGAAAGGAAAAATAAGGAGATATCAGAAGCTTATAGAAAACTGAAAGAAATATACAACGTTGATGCCGTTACAGGTGTGGCAACCAAAAACAGATTTCTCCAAAACCTGAAAAACATATACGAAAAAGCTGAACATGGTGAAAAAGTTGTTATTCTTCTTTTTGACCTTGATAATTTTAAGTACATAAATGAAGTTTACGGCTCAAAGTTTGGTGATAATGTCCTGTCAAGAACAGCAAAAATGGTCAAAAGTTTCATAGAAACTTTTGAGGCTGATTATACAGTTGGTAGATTGGGAGATGACCTATTCGGTATAGCTATAAAAAAAGATATAGATGAAAATATACTTATAGAGAATTTAAAAGATGTTATAGGTTCAATAAAGCTGAATACTCCTAAATACTCTTCATTTTTCTCACCAAAAGCAACCTACATAGCAACAAGTATATACAAGAAGGTGAACTATGAAGTTGATTTTGAAGAAATTATATCAACCCTTGAAATCCATCTTGAAAAATTAAAAAGGGTGGAAAGAAAAGACAGCAAGATATTAGACCTGAAAAAAGATGTGTCTAAATACGCTGTAGGGGATAAGGAACTTGAAAAACTTTTAGATGACGCAATAAAAAAAGGGGATATATACCCGTTTTTACAGCCTATTGTGAATCTCAACACAAGGGAAACCATAGGTTATGAACTGCTATCAAAAATAAAAGATAAAAATGGAAATTACATTGAAGCAGAAAGATTTATACATTTAGCATTTAGAACAGGACATATAGCCCTGATTGACCAGATAGTTTTAAAAACAGTAAAAGATGAGATTTATCCATCTTTTGAAGGTAAAGGTGTGCTATTTTTAAACCTCAGTCCTTTTACACTGTACAAGGTTGAAAACATAGGAAACACAATAGCTCAGGACATTATTTCAATAAAAGATAAAACCGTTTTTGAAATCTCAGAAGAAGATATACTGAGAAATATAAAAGATATAAGAGATATAAAAAGAAGTTTTGATTTACATTTTGCTATAG
>CAYTOE010000036.1:0-12651 GCA_964439255.1 uncultured Aquificales bacterium | reverse complement strand
TATGAAGGTGTTACAAAATCGGGGGAAAAAATAACAGGTAAGTTCTTTGGAACATATCAGGAATTAGTAAAAGAACTAAAAAATGAAGGAATCCTACTTACTAATATAAAAGAGGAGACAAAAAAACAGAAAAAAGGCAAGTTCACGAATGATGATTTTGCGAATACTATAGAGGAGTTAGACTATCTTGTATCTTCAGGAGTTCAATTAGACAAAGCTATTTCAATAATGATAAAAAATGCTTCAAAACTATCTGTTGCAGAATTCTGGGAATCCGTTTTAAGAAAATTGAAAGAGGGAAAAACACTCTCCATTTCTCTAAAGGAGACAGGTATAGAAAAGGAATTTAAAATACCTGATTTTTATATAAATATCATTTCTGTAGGTGAAGAAATAGGTAATCTCCATTCTGCATTTAAAGATATTATTTCAGATTTAAAATTCAGGGAAAATCTAAAAAGGGAAATAAGGTCTGCAACTGCGTATCCTATATTTCTGTTAGCTGTTAGTATATTGACTGTGTTTTTTGTATCAGGCTTTATCCTTCCAAAATTCTCAGAGATATTCACAGAAAAAGAGCTTGAAAAACTTCCAGCGATATCAAAAATGACTTTAGACTTTGGAAAAATGGTAAACCAGAATATAGACCTGATTCTTATAGGTATGTTTATGCTTGTAACACTTATTATTTACGGTTTTACATCTGGATACTTTATAAAAAATCTATCTAAGTTTATTTACTCTATTCCTGTTCTAAAAGAAATAGCCCTAAAAATTGAACTTGCAAATATATTTAGCTCCCTTGGAACAATGATAGAAGGTGGTGTTGATATAAGCAGGGCTTTAAATCTTTCTTCAAGAATTGCGGGAAACAAAACCTTACAGAACATTCTGAAAGAAACCGTAACAGAGATAAAAAAAGGAAAAAGAATCAGTAATGTATGGGTAAGATATGACCTGATTCCAGACAATGTAATATCAATAGTGGCTGTTGCTGAACAGAGTGCAAAATTGGGAGAAGTTTTTAAAAATCTTGGGAAAAGGTATATGGAAGAGTTCAGGGAGGATGTTTCAAGAATACTTACATTTTTAGAGCCTGCTATTATTGTAATACTTGGATTTTTTGTAGCGTTTATTGTTGTTTCAATTATGCTTGCTGTTGTCAGTGTGAGTGATATCTATGGATAAAAAAAGAGGTTTTACACTTGTTGAGGTTTTAATAGTTATAACAATAATAGCTATAACTGTATCTATCGTTTTTCCAGCTTACTTTAAAATACAGGAAAAGTACGAGAAATATATACAGAAAGCGGAAAAGAAAAATGAAGAAAAGAAAAAAGCATTTTTATCATTTATAAAAGATGAAGAAGAATAAAGGTTTTACCCTCATAGAGGTTTTACTTTCACTTATTATACTCACAGTTGCTATTGTTTCTGTGAATGCGGCATTTAAACAGTTTGTTAACTATAAACAAAAACTTGAGAAGTACAAAAAAATTTATAGAACAACTTTAGCTATAAAAGACTACATAGAAAGTAAAGAGCTTGTTGATGGTGTTACAGAGTATGGAGAGCTAAACGGAATGAAATACTCATACTCTGTAAAACTTGTCAGTAAAAACAGGAATTTTGAAGAAGGTGAAGCTTCCAGGGGAGGAAATACCGGTGATTATGAGCTTTACCTCTTTAAGGTAACTCTTGATGTTGAAGGAAAAATTTATCAGTTTTATGAAACAAGATATAAGAAACTACGGGGTTTTGGTGGTGGATTATAAAAAAGGTTTTACACTGCTTGAGCTCCTTGTTTCAGTAGCTATATTTTCTATAGCGATAGCTCTTGTTTCATACTCATTTAAGTACTCACTAAATATCATAAAATTCATCAATTTTTCTTATGCAGAAGACCTTCAAGCCTTTTCTAAGCTAAGGGATTCTATAGATAGCCTTTATTTTTATATGAGACAGAAAGAAAAAAATATTGTCAGTAGTGATGATGCATTTCATTTTTTCTTCAAAGGAAATGAAAAAGAGTTTATGTTTGTTTCAGCAAAACCAGTGATTTACAAAAATAGAGACCTTGTTTTATCGAAATTGACCCTTGAAAAAAATGCCCTTTTTATTGAGGAGTATCCTATATACGATAAAGATATGGATTATAAAAATCCTTCATTTGACTGGGTACAGCCGAAAAAATTAAAAATATTAGACAACATCAAAAGTATAGAGATATCTTATATAAGAGATGGTCAGGAGAAGCCTATTATAAATGATAATATTCCAGAAATGATAAAATTATCTGTAGAATATGAAAATAAAAAAAAGGAAGTTTACTACTTCAAAATTAAATCAAACGCATATTACAAAAAAATATTGGGAATATCTGTCTATGAAGGAATCTAAAGGTTCTGTTTTAATTATATCTCTCATAATAATGTCTATAACTACACTTTTATCATTTTTTATCATAAGGATAACAAAGGATATCGTTAAATCCTCAGAGCTTATACTTGATAAGCTTTCAGCTAAGATTAAAGCTGAATCTGAAATAGAAAAACTCAAGTACTTTGGAGCTGTAAACTGGTTTGATAGATACAAAATAGTTAATATAAACAATGTAGATGGATTCCCTTCAGAAATCATAATAGATGGAAGAGAAACAAAATTAGATGATGATGTATCGGTATATCTGACCGACACCTCTTCAAAAGTAAACATCTACAGCTTAGATGAATTTACAATAGACACAGTGCTAAAAATAGCTATAAAGGATGAAAAAAAGCTACCTATTATAAAAGACAGTTTCCTTGACTGGAAAGACAGAGATAAGCTTGTAAGACTTTACGGAGCTGAGGATATATATTACCGAATAGAAAAAAACGCAAGGTACACACCAAGAAACAACAACTTTTTCCAGTCATTAGAAGAACTTTTAGATATAAGAGGAATAGATAACGATACATATCAAAAACTAAAAAAAATCTTTACTTTCAGCTATGGAAGCTGGGGAACAAACGCCTATTTAACTGACCCTGAGCTTTTACATGCCATAGCTCCAAACTTAAGTAAGGAACTGTCAGAAAAACTGTACAATTTGAGAAAAGATGGAAAATTTAAAGAATTTGATAAGTTAACAGGACAACTTTTTGTGGGAGAGGGGTCTGGCATATACTCTATCAGTCCTTCTAAAGTTCTTGAAATAAAAGTTGTTGCAAAAGAGAAAGAGGCAGTAGAAAAAATTTATTGTATAATAGATTTTAAACCTGCAAAGGATGATCCATTCGTAATATACAAATATAAAGAATAAAAGTTAGAGGGGTAAGAAAATCGTATCGATAAATATAGTAAAAACTCTGCCTATAGAGGATACATTTTTTATACAGGAAGATATTCCTGAGAATATAAAATTAACCCCAGATTTGGTAAAGCTTAACTACATGGAGAAATCCCCTTTTAAAGAAGGGGATGTGGTGTATTATCAGGAAAATGGAAAAATTTTTATATGGTTTACAAGATATCCATTAACAGAACAGAACAAAGTTTATATTCCTGAAGCTTATCTTGTGATAAAAGATACAGAAGAAAAGAATGCCATAATAATTATAAAAAAAGAAAACAGTTTCAACATATTAGTAAAAAAGGAAGGTAACCTTGTATCCCAGATAACATATAAAAAAGAGCCATCAGATATAAAAACAAAGATAAAACTCTTAGCTAAAGAGCATTCCCTAAAAGATTACAAAGTAGTAGAAACAGTACCAAAAGAGTACAGGTGGCATATAAAGGATATTATAAGGTTTTCTAAATTTGAATTTTCCAGAGAAAATATACTCAGGTTTATTTTATCAAATATAGCTGTGCCTTTAACTGTTATATTCATAGGTTTATCTATCTATAAAATAGCAGATTACAAGTATCTTGAGATGAAAAAAGCTTCATTAGAAGAAAAGCTGATAAAACTAAAAAATGAAAATAAGGATATAAAAAACAAAATTCGTGTAGCTCAGGAGAAAAAAGAATTTTGGGAAAACTTTATAAATAAAGAGCTAAAATACCCACCTGCATATACAGTGCTTTCTGTTTTTGGTGAGAAGATATTTAATCAGATGGGTTTTATACAGTCTATAAACTACACAAAAGAGCTTATAACAGCCATCGTTGGTCTTCCTAAAAAGAGAAAAAGCATAATACAGGAACTTCTTAACACAGGTTATTTCAAAGATATAAAAATCACATCCACTGCACCTGACAGGTTATCAAAAGATTATGAGATCCTGAATATGGAACTTTATGTAAAAGAATTAAAAAAAATAAAAGGTTCTAAAAAATGAACAATAAAAAGCTTTTAATACTTTTACTTTCTGTAGCTTTTTATGTGATGTTTGCCTCTCCTTATGGGGAGAAAATAGACACTTTAAAAGATGAAATTCTGTACCTGAATATGAAAATTCAGAAGGAGGAAAGTATAAAAGAAAACAGGAAGAAAATCCAGAAAAAATTAGACAAAGCTCTTAAAATAGCAAAAGAAAATGAAGAATTCCTGTACAAACCAGATGAGAACAACTCAGAAATTCAGGGAAAGCTACAGATGTTTCTAAAAGAAACGGCTTCAAAATACTATGCTACATTCATCAATGCGGCGTGGAACGAGCCTTATATTGATGAAAAGAACAGGTTTATAGAACTTCCTATTACAGCAAGTATTAAAGGTACACCTGACGCCATGAATTACTTTTTTAAGAATATATACAAAAGCAAAAAACTTGTAAATATAAAGAATTTAGATATAGGAAAGATGAGACCATTACAGGTTTATTTCTCAATTACCATTTCTGGATATAAACTAATGGGGCAAGAGCAGGATAATGAATAAAAATGTTATATTAACTGGGATTTCTGCTGTATTTTTACTTTTTTATATACTGGTGGATTTTTTTATTCAAAGCAAAGATATGGAACCTGACAGAAAAATAGAATTCAGACTAAAGAGTATTGATGTTCCAGACTTAAAAAAGTATATGGAAATACAGGGAGGAAATGATACCGTTTTAGGTGAGTTTGAACTGTGGAGGTACAGAAAACCTGTTGTTAAAAAAGAGGAGAAAAAGAAAAAAGAGAGGAAATACATAATTTATAAGCTTGTAAAAATTGGAAACAGAGAAGCTATAGCAAATCCAGAAAATAGAAATGATATATGGGAATTCTACGGCGTATTTTTCGTAGGTAAGAAAAGATTTGCCATTTTTTACAACAAAAATCTAAAAGAACACAAGTACAGATTTGTTACAAAAGGAGACAGATTAACAGAAGATTTAATAATTGATAAAATAACTTCAAAAAAAATATACGTAAAGTTTCCTGTGTCGAAAAAAGAGTATAAAAAGCTTGAACTTAAAGTTTTTTATGTTGATATAGAAAAATTTAAAAAGAAACTTAAAGAGGAGATGAAAAATGAAAAATAAAATAGCGGTGGTACTCTTCCTGTTATCTGCTGTTGCTCTATTTAGCTGTGCCCCTAAAAGTAGTTATGCTCCTAAGCCACCTGTTTTTAAGGATATGTATAAAGAAGTAAAAACGAAAACAGCCAAAAAAGAAAAAGAAGAAAGTATAGTTTTAGAGAAAGAAGAGAAATTAAAAAAAGCAAAAGTTGAGATAATAAGCCTGCCAAATCCAATAAAGAAAGCAAGAATAAATTTTAAAATAGAAGCAAAAAAAGGAAAAATAAAGGAAAAAGCTATTGAACTACCTACACAGGGAGATGTTCAGATATCTGTAGAAGATATACCTGTTTACGACTTTATAAATCTGGTTTTTGGAAAAATCTTAGGTGTTAATTACATCCTTTCCCCAGAAGTACAGAAAATAGATAAAAAGATAACCATAAATATGGTAGAACCTATGAAACCAAAAGAGTTCCTTTACTTTGTGATAGATTTACTGAAAAAATACGATATAGAGGTTTCTTACGAAAAAGGGATTTTTAACATAAAAAAAGCAAAAAGAATAGTTCAAACAATATACTCAAGTAAGATTTTTATAGGAAGAGATTTAAGTAAGATACCAGATGAAGAGATTATCACATCAATTATTCCAACTTACTATATACCAGCAAGGTCTTTAATGGGAACATTAACCCAGTTTATGACTGCGAGTATGAACCTTTTAATGACTTCTTCATCCTATGCAAACGCTCTTATTTTTTCTGGAAGAGCGGAGAACATAAAAAAGATACTAAAAATAGTTAACATTCTTGACAGACCTTATTTTGAGGATAAAAAAGTTTATCTCGCCAAATTAGAGTACATAACAGCAGGGGAGTTTAAGCAAAGTATTGAAAATATTTTAAGAAGTTTAGGAATACCTATAGCAAACGATATAAAATCTGTTGGAATTTTGATAGTCCCTATCGAAAAGATGAACGCTGTAATGATAATCTCACCAAGGGAGGAGTGGGTAAAAACGATAAAATACTGGCAGGAAAAGTTAGACACAGTAGAGTCTTTAGGTGAAGAGGTACGTTTATTTACATATAAAACAAAAAACAGGTCTGCAAAAGAAGTAAGTAATATTCTTAAAAATTTACTCGGTTCTGTTGTTAAATCAGCAAAGGTAAAAGAGAAGGTTGCAACACCACAGAAAGGGACAAGGGCAAGAAGAGGTGTGGTTAAAAAACCTGTTACAAAGAAGAAAAAAACTTACGGAGCGTTCCAGAACTTTAATGTTGTAGTTGATGAAGAAAGAAATACATTAATCATTTCAGCATACCCTTCGGACTGGAAAAAAATCAAAAAGCTATTAGAGAGAATAGACACTCCACCAAAACAGATACTTGTAGAAGTAACTATTGCAGAGCTTACGCTATCAGATGAACTAAAGTACGGCCTTGAATGGTACCTGAAACACACAAGTAAGGATTATCTTGGAAGTATAAACTTCTTATCAGGAAGTGGTGGAGCAGGTGCTGCTGGATTTTTATACACACTTACAGGAACAGGTGGAAAGTTTCAGGCGATACTAAGTGCTTTTGCAAGCAAAAATCTTGTAAATATTATTTCAACACCTCATGTTGTAGTTTTAGATGGAAAATCAGCAAGTATTAACGTTGGTACTCAGGTTCCTGTTGTTACAAGTGAATCAACTTCTGCTGATTTAGGCGGAGGAAACCGTCCAAGTATTTTAAGAAATATCCAGTACCGTTCTACAGGTGTTAATCTCAGTATTACCCCAACAGTAACATCTGAGGGAAAACTCAGAATAAAAATAAACCAGTCTTTAAGTGAGGTTCAGGGATACGCACCTGGATTAAATTCCCCTGTTATCCTCAACAGGTCTATAAATACAGAGGTTGTTGTAAAATCAGGAGAAACAGTTCTTTTAGGTGGTCTAATCAGTGAAACAGAAGGCGGTGGTGTAAATAAAGTTCCTTTACTTGCCGATATACCTGTTTTTGGAAATCTCTTTAAAGTTAAATCTAAAGAACATAAGAAAACAGAGCTTATAGTTGAGATAACCCCTTATATATTAAATAAATCTGATGAGCTTGATGAACTCACAAGAAAATTCCTTCAAACGACAAATATTTTCCAGAAATACGATAGAAATGTTGATTTATTCAAAAGCCTCCAGTAAGGGTCTGCCTTTAAAGGCAGACTCTTAGAGTTTATACATGTTGTCCAAAAGATTGAAAAGTATTTTCTGTATTTCTTTGAAGTATCTATCCTGGGAAAGGATAAAATCAGGTTCCTGAATAAACCTGCCATTTTCTTTTAGTTCTTCCGCAGAGTTATCAATCAGAGCTTTTGCACTTTCTTTTGTTGTTTCAAGATGAAACTGAAGAGCTACAACTTTACCATCGTTGTATTCAAAAGCCTGATTTTTACAGGCTTCGCTTTTAACTGTATGGATAGCCCCTGATGGAATATCAAAAGTATCACCGTGCCAGTGAAAAGCTATTGTTTCTTCTGGAAAATCTTTAAAAATCTTTGTTTTTTCTGCTTCTTCTGTTTTATAAACAGGAAACCATCCTATCTCTTTAAATCTGTTTTTATAAACTTTTGCTCCTAAAACTTCTGCTATTAACTGGGCTCCAAGGCATATACCAATCACTTTTTTATCTGAAGATATAGCTCTTTCTATAAAAATTTTTTCTTCTTTCAAAAATGGAAAATCTTTTTCATCATAAACGCCCATCGGACCACCCATAACAACTAAAAAATCAAAATCATCCATGTCAGGGAGAGGTTCTTTTAAGAAAAGGTTTGTTCCCTTTACAGGTATATTTCTTTCTTTAGCCCATTTAAGTATATTAGCTGGAGTTTCAAAATGAACATGTTGAAGGTAATGTATCTTCATTCTCCAAACTCCCCGTCAGGTTTTAACACTTTCATAATATCATCTTTTATATCTTGAAGAAGTCTTTCATCTTCTATCTTTTTCTTTTCTGAAGTCCTAACATAAAAAGCATCTCTTATTCTTTCTCCCTGGGTTGTTACTTTTACTATATGTACATACACACCGTATTTTGCAAAAACTTTAAAAATATCAAATAAGAGACCTATTCTATCTTCACCTGAGATATCAAATATCGTATAAGAATCTGACATCTGGTTGTCCACCTTTACAAATGTTGGTGGTGGTACCCTTGAAGCCTTAAAGCCACTTCTCCTATCAACACTTAAATCTTCTAAATCTATTTCTCCGTGTATGTATTTTGAAAACAGCTCTTTAAACTTATTAAATTTACTTTCATCCACCGCTTCTAAAGCTGATGTTGAAATCTGAAGGTCTATAACTACTATCCCATCTTTTCTCATATAACTGTACACTGAAAGAACATTTAATCCCATATAACTAAGGATGCCAGTAACAACAAGTAAAGGATTTCTTATTAGATTACTATCAACAACAACTATAAGCTCAGAAATACCAAGACCATAATTTTTGTCAAAGTAAAACTGTGGTCTTTTTGTCCTGAAATACTGCTCTTCAAGTTTCAGATGTTTAAGAATATCATCTAATGGTGTTGAAGCTACATAATAATCAGAAAATCTATTTAGATGAAATTCAGCTCTATTTTCTCCAAATTCTTCTTTAAGTAATGCATTTAATTTTTTCTTTTTATCTTCAAGCTTCTTCTGGTATATCTCTTTTGCGTCTGAACTTTCACCTAAAACTTCCATTGTTTTGTAAAAAAGCTCCCATAGAAGGGAATTTTTCCATTCATTCCAGACATTTGGACCCACAGCATTTGCATCACACCAGGTAAGAACAGTTAGCATCTTTAAAAGTTCTTTGTTCTTTATTATCTTTGCAAATTCCTCTATAACTTTTGGGTCATGCAGATTTCTCCTCTGGGAAATTTTTGCCATATCAAGATGATGGCGCACAAGGAAGGCAACAACTCCTGCATCCCTTTTTGAGTAACCAAATCTAAGAAGTATTTCTTTGGCCATTTTTTCACCTAAGACAGAATGGTCTTCCTTATGCCCTTTTCCTATGTCGTGCAAAAATACAGCCCACACAAGTAAGTCCTTCCTATCTATCTCCTTATAAAGCTCATACATCATTTTTCTGTGGGGATGGTCTATCTTCCTCAGCATCTCAAGTTCTTCTACAGCTTTGATGGCATGGGCATCAGTTGTGTACTTGTGGTAGGCATCGTACTGGAAATGACATCTCTGGAAACCAAATTCAGGGATAAGCTCATCTAAAACGTAAAAATCCTGCATTTTTCTAAGTGTTTTTGATAGATTTTTTACATCTGAAAATAAAGAACGAACCATTTTCTTTATTTCAGGGTCATCTATATGTTTTCTTAAATTTTTTTCATTTTTTCTGATTAGAAACTCTAAATCCGGAGAAAAATCAAGGTTGTACTGTTTAAAATAAAGGAAGGCTTTTAGTATATTTTTGTAGTTTTTTTCAAATTTATCTTTATTAAGTACATCAAGTTCAAATGAATTTCTTGAAAATACATCATCTATAGGTTCCATAATCTCAAAATCTTTTTCCTCTGTTAAAGCTTTTAAAATTCTGTTTGTTATTGTGTTAATAGATTTTGCGTTCAGGTAGTAAAGTTTCATCATCTTTTCAACACTTTCCCTTAGCTTTTCAAGGTCATAATTCCCTTCAACAAAACCTAATTTTTTTGCAACCTCCTCCTGTAAAGGTCTAACTAAAACATCACATCTTTTATTACAGGTAAGATGCATCTCATTTCTGAGCCTCAAGAGAAAATCGTATGCCTTTATAAGTTCCTGATATTCCTCCTCAAGGATTATCTCCTTTTCAACAAAATACCTGTAACTTTCAACATCATCCAAAACTTTTGCTATCCAGTAAACTTCATGAACATCTCTTAAGCCACCTTCACCTTCTTTTATATGTGGTTCCATCATGTATATTGAAGAACCTGTTTTCTGATATCTCATTTTCCTTGCTCTGAGTGTTGCATCTATATAGGCTCTTCTTTTGGAACGTATAAGCTTTTTAAAGTTCTCCTGCAGGGCGTTGTAAACATCAATATTTCCAAATAGGAATCTCCCCTGTAAAAGTGAGGTTGCAACAGTGAGGTCATCCTGCGCTAAATGTATAAATGTTTTTATGTCTCTTGGCGAAAAACCTATATCCACTTTAAGGTCAAGTAAAGCGTAGTAAAACTTCTCAATATCTTCTTTTAACTGTTCAAGGTCATCACACTGGCATACAAGGGAAAGGTCAATATCTGATTTAAAGCAGAGCTCCCTTCTTCCATATCCTCCTAAAACAACTATGCATATCTGTTCCGGATTTTTGAATGATATTTCTGCAAGGGATTTTATCGTCTCATCTGTTAAATCTGAAAGAGCTCTTACTGTATCAAGTCCCCTTGCACCGCTTCTGTGGTTTTCTATAATTTCCTGTTTTTCTTTAAAGTAGTTTTCCAAAATTTTATTCTTTCTTTCTATAAGCTCTTTATCTGTAATCATAAAATCCCCTCAAAATTTTTTGAATATAATAATCCAATTTTTATTTTCTTCCTACGATTTTTCTCACCTGTTCAATAGATATCCTGTAGTAAATAGGTCTTCCGTGGGGACATAGATTTGGATTATCAGTAAGAAGCCAGTTTTTTAGAAGGGTCTGCGCTTCTTTATCTGAGAGAATATCTCCTGAAATAATAGAATTCTTACAGGCTATATCAGAAAGTATATCTTCCACAGGTTTTTTCTTATCAAATGACTCAACAATCTCAAAAAACAGCTCTTTTCCTTTTTTTTCAGGTAAAAAAGAAGGTATGGCATTTATATGAAGGATTTCATCTTTTATATAAAAATCAAAACCCAAAGAAAATAACTTTTCTTTTTCACTTTCTAACTTGACACTTTCATATATAGATATTTTTTTCATAAAGGGTTTTTCAAGGTATCTTTTCTCTATATTTCCTGTTAAGTATCTCTTTTTTAACAGATAAAAATTTATCCTTTCGTGTGCTACATGTTGGTCAACAAGATAAAGGTCTCCATCTAAATAAACAACAATAAATGTATCTTCAACCTGTCCTAAAACCTTAAATTCAACATCTTTTGTGTAATGCTCCTTTTTTTGAGAAACAAAATCTACATATTTCTTTTTAACAGGAGTTTTTATATGCTCAGCTGATTTTTTTATAAGCTCTATAACAGGGGCATCTTTTTTGAATTTAACCTCTTCTTTAGAGGGATGGACATTAAAATCAACAAAATAAGGAGGAAGAGTTATGTAAACAACGTAAAAATTCCTTCCAAAAGTTGATTTTAAGACTTTATCTAAAACCCAGTTTTTTACAGGTCTTTCATTTATGTATATGATGCCTTTTTTATTTGTAGATTCATCTAAAGATACAAAACCTTCTATTTTCCCAATCTCATTTTCAAATTCTACTCTGTACAGCTTGCCTATATTTGGATATAAACTCCTGATCCTTTCCTCAATAGATGGCTGGTACACATTGAACTTTTCTTTTCCATCAACAAAAAGCCTGAACTTTATCTCTGTGTTGATTAGGACGTATTTTATAAAAACATCTAAAATATGGATCAGTTCTGTTTTCTCAGATTTTAGAAATTTCTGTCTGACAGGAAAATTGAAAAAAAGGTCTCTGATTTTTACTGTTGTTCCAACAGGTGCACCTGTTTCAAAGATGTACTTGATAGCTCCTCCTTCTGCATAAAGTTCATTTCCAAGCTCACAGTCTTTAGGTCTTGAAACAATACTGAATTTTGAAACAGAAGATATGCTATAAAGGGCTTCTCCTCTAAAACCATAAGAATTAAGGTCATAAAGGTCATCTATAGAGGATATTTTGCTTGTTGTGTATCTTTTTATCACATCTGGCAGGTCTTCTGGATATATTCCTTCTCCGTTGTCTTTAACCTGTATAAGGGATTTTCCTCCTTTTTCTACTGAAACCTGAATCTCTGTTGATTTGGCATCTATAGCATTTTCTAAAAGCTCTTTTAAAACATTTGCAGGTCTTTCTACAACTTCTCCTGCTGCTATTTTTTTAATTACCTCTTCAGGAAGATGTTTTATCTTTCCCATCAAAAACCCCGTAATATTTGCAAATTTTTATTGCAGCAATAATTTTAATATTGCCTGTATAAATTATCTAAAAAGAAATAAAACTCAAGGAGG
>CAYTOE010000035.1:0-12682 GCA_964439255.1 uncultured Aquificales bacterium | reverse complement strand
CAAGAATAAAAATGAAAAATAGAATCAGTACATTCCTAAACATACTAAAACAGCTTCCTGTAAAAAGATGTGTGTGAAATTTCCAATTTTTCCAGTTTTTTGTAAGCTTCAGGAATAAATTCTATCAAATCTGTAGCTTTCATACTTTCGACACCTGTTTTTGAAACAGCTAAATCCCCGGAAAGACCATGCAGATATACTCCTGTTTTTACTCCTTCCTCTGCTCCAAGCCTATAAATGAGAGTCCCAAGTATCCCAGCTAAGACATCTCCTGTACCTGCTGTAGCCATCCCTTCATTTCCTCTAATTGAGTAGAAAACTTTCCCTTCAGGTGTTGCTATAACGGTTCTTGAGCTTTTTAAAACAACATAACTTCCTGTTTCTTTAGAAAATTCCTTTGCAACATTTTCCATATTCTCATTTATCTCTTTCGTTGGAATACCTGTTAACCTTGACATCTCCCCCACATGGGGTGTTAAAACAGTTGGTAATTTTCTTTTCTTTAATTTTCTTTTAAAATCATCTATTAACACAAGGTTATTAATACCATCTGCATCCAAAACAACAGGCAATTTTACTCTAAGAATAGCCTCAACTACATCTATTGTGTTTTCTTTTACAGACATTCCCATTCCAGCAACTATTGATGTGAATTTACCGTTTTTTATAAGTTCTAAAATCTGTTTTTTTGCTTTTTTTCCAAAGAAACCATCTTCATCATCAACAGGTAACGTCATTTCCTCTATAAGTGAGGTTTCAAAAATACTGTTTAAAGAAGATGGAACCAAAGCTGTAGTTAAGCCTGAACCTGCAGCTGTAGCTGCTTTTGAAGCCATTATCACAGCACCAGTTTTTCCTTTTGAGCCTCCTATAACAAGAACATGTCCATAACTGTACTTATGGCTGTCCTTCTTCCTTGTCGGAAGCTTTAGCATCTCTGGCGTAAGAACAAACCTTTTAATCTCTTTTAAGTAGTTTTCATCTATTGATATATCAATTACAAAAACTTCACCACAATAAAGAGAAGAAGGATAGAGGATATGGGCTAACTTGGGAAATGCAAAAGTAACGGTTAATTCAGCTTTTATATGGGTTCCTTCCACCTTTCCTGTGTCTGTTGATAGACCAGATGGAATATCCACAGCAACAACATGCTTTGCGTACCTGTTTATTATTTCTATCGCCTTTTCTCTATAACCTTTTACAGGTGGTTTAAAACCTGTACCAAAAATGGCGTCTATTACAACATCTGAGTCTTTAATAGCATTTCTCATCTTCCCGAGTTTGTCTTTATCTACTAAAAGAACATCACCACCAAAGCTCTCAAATATTTCAAGATTTTTAAGATTGTCCTGTGAAAGTTTGTTTCTGCTATCTGCAAGAATAAAAACTTTTACATCTTTTCCATTTCTAAGGAGGTATCTCCCTATAACAAGTCCATCACCACCGTTATTTCCACTACCTGCAACAACGGTAAACTTTTTTTTATCACCGTACTTTTTTAGTATAATCTCGGCGGAGGTTCTTCCTGCATTTTCCATCAAGACAAGAGATGGAATCCCTGTGAGCTTTATTGTATTTTCATCGGCAAAAGACATCTCTTTAGCTTTTAAAACCTTCATATAAACCTCCTTAAAATCATACTTCTGTTGAAAGGTATAATGATTTAATTATATTTGAAACCTAAAATCAAAAAGAGGTTAAAAGTTTGAAAAAAAGTGTGAAAGTTGGGGTTATAAGTTTAGGCTGTCCTAAAAACCTTGTTGATACCGAGTTTATACTTGGAAAACTTAATGCTTCAGAGGCAAAACTTGTAAATAATTTAGAAGATGCAGATGTTATTCTCATAAATACATGCGGTTTTATAGATGCTGCAAAAGAAGAAAGTATTAACACTATCCTTGAGACAGCCTATTTAAAAGAGAAAAATAAAGATAAAAAGATTGTTGTTACAGGCTGCCTTGTTGAAAGATACAAAGATGAGCTTGAGAAAGAAATACCTGAAGTGGATATGTTTATAGACCTGAAAGAAGAAATGCAGATACCTGAAAAATTAGGCCTTAATCCAAAATTAGAAAAGCCTGTAAGATTGGTTACAACTCCAAAACACACAGCTTATCTGAAAATATCAGAGGGCTGCGACCATACATGTGCTTTCTGTGCTATCCCAAAAATAAGGGGTAAACACAGGAGTAGAACTATAAAAAGTCTTGTAGATGAGGCTAAATTCCTTGCAGATTCAGGAGTAAAGGAAATAAATATTGTTTCACAGGATACAAGTTTTTACGGAACAGATATCTATGGAGAACCTAAACTGTGGGATTTAATAAAAGAAATAGAAAAAATACCTGAAATAAAATGGATAAGACTTTACTACCTTTATCCAACAACTGTAAATGAAGATTTTATAAAGAGAATGGCTGACAGTGAAAAGGTTGTTAAGTATTTTGAAATGCCAATTCAACATTCTGAAGACAAAATTCTAAAAGAAATGATGAGGGGATACAGAAAAAAAAGGCTTTACCAGATTTTAGATTGGAAGGAAAAATACATACCTGAGGCAGCTTTAAGAACAGCTATTATTGTAGGTTTTCCTACTGAAGAAGATGAAGACTTTGAAAACATGAAAAAATTTATACAGGAAGCAAAATTTGACTGGCTTGGTGTTTTCACTTATTCCCATGAGGAAGGAACACCTGCCTATGAAAAATTTAAGGATAGTATACCTGAAGATGAAAAAATTAGAAGGAAAAATGAGATTCTACAGATTCAGGAAAAAATAACTGAGGAGAAAAACAGAAAGCTTGTTGGTAAAGAGATAGATATTTTAATAGACGGTTTTTCTGAAGAATGGGAAACCCTTCCTGTAGGAAGAACTTACAGAAGTGCTTACGAGATAGATGGAATAACATATTTAGAAACCGAAGAGCCTGTAAAGGTAGGAGATTTTGTAAAGGTAAAAATTAAAGATGTTGTTGATACAACAGATACTGTAGCTGAGGTTATTGAAAAAAGCTAAACTGCTGACATTTCTATACAGTTTTTCCCTTTCTCTTCTGCAAGGTAGAGAACCTCTTTTAACCTTTTTATAGCCTTTTCAGGAGTGTCATCAAAAGTTATTTCTGTCACTCCTATACTAAAAGAAGGTTTCCCAAGATCCTCTATATAAATGTGCTCTACTGTTTCTTTAAGTCTTTCAGCAAAAAGACCCGCTTCCTGAATATCTGTTTCTGGTAAAAGGAATACAAATAAAGAGTCATCTAAAACAAATAGAAAGTCTACCTTTCTCATATTTTCCTTCAATATACCAGATATAGCTTTCAATGCTTCCTTCCTTTTCTCTTCATCTAAATCCTTTATACCTGTAAAATCTATAGCAACTAAAGAGACAGGTCTGTCGTATCTCTTTGCCCTTTCAATTTCGTGGGAAAGAATCTCTTTAAGAAGCTCTCCATCATAAACATCTTCCAACTCATCCTTTTCTTCTATTTCTTCTATAAGAATCTTTTCTTTTATGTATGAAAGGAAAAAACTCATCATCAAAAGAAGGAAAATGATGATATTTGTTGTTATATACGTTATCCAGAAACTTGAAGAAAAAACGCTAACTGTGTTGTCTTTTTCGTAGTTAACGAGAAATCCAACATACTCTTTTTTGAAGGATTTTTGCGCATAAACAGGTATAAAAGACACAACATAAAAATCTCCGTCAACCTCTGATATCAAAGAGAAAGACTTTTCTTTCTTTAAAAATTCTGAAGCTTTATCCTTTATATTAAGATTTATCTGCGATATCACACTGTCAGGTATCCTTTTTACAGATTCTTTTTCTTCTTCATAAAAAAAATCAGGACTTAAGCTACTCTGGACGTAATTTTTCCTTTCTTCTGTCAAAAATCTATTTAGAACGATATCTTTTTTAATTAAAAATCTATGCTCACTTCTGAAGAGTTTGTTAAGTTCTGACCTGATTGTACCAAAAGAGATAGAAACTTCTACACTTCCAACAAATCTGTTTTTAAAAAAAATGTTAAAGATATACCTGAAACCTCCTAACTTTTTATAAAATCTTTTTTCATTAATAGAGCTGATAACAGTTTTATCTCCATATCTAAAAATTTTATGAAACCTGAAAAACACTGTACCATCAGGCAAGTAAAAAGTTATATATCTGATTCCCTGTTTCTTCAAATCAAAATAAACATCTTTTAGATTATGGTAAAGCTCTTTTCTAAGAAAATCTTTTTCTTCTTCTTTTTCTTCAGCTTTATAAAGTATGTTTTTTATACTTTCATTATCTATAAATCTCTTTAAAAAGAAATAAACAACCTTATCGTATCCATCCACTGTAGCCCTGAATTCAGCCTTTACCTTTTCTGTTTTTTGTAAAAGGTATAGATTTTCAAGATTTTCCTTTCTACTCCAGAGAAAAATAAATAGAAAAAATGAGGTTAGAAAAAATATCCCTGAATAAACTGATATCCTTTTCCTAAAATCCATGTTTGTCTCCAACAGATAAAACCAATCTGTTAGAATATTTTAGCTTTAAAAAAAATATAAGGAGAGGTTTTGAAATGCCAAAACTTGTTCTTGTCAGACATGGACAGTCTGTATGGAATTTACAAAACAGATTTACTGGATGGATTGATGTCCCTTTAACAGAAAAAGGGAAAGAAGAAGCGTACAAGGCAGGTGAGCTTTTAAAAGATATTAGATTCGACGTTGCTTACACATCAAACCTTACAAGAGCTCAGGAAACATTGAGAATAATACTTGAGACAATAGGCCTTTTAATTCCTGTAATAAAAGATGAAGCCTTAAATGAAAGACATTACGGTGCACTGCAGGGTTTAAACAAAGATAGGGCAAGGGAAAAATGGGGAAAAGAGATTGTACATCTATGGAGAAGAAGCTATGATATACCACCTCCAGAAGGTGAATCTTTAAAAGATACAGCTGCAAGAACAATTCCTTTTCTTGAAAGGGCTATAATGGGTGATATTTTAGATGGAAGAGATGTACTTGTTGTTGCCCATGGAAACTCATTAAGAAGTATAGTCATGTACCTTGAAAATTTAGGACCAGATGAGATTATAAAAGTTGAAATTCCAACAGGAACACCTATTGTTTATGAGTTAGACGAAAATGGAAAGGTTGTGAATAAAGAAATCAGAAATCTTTCTTAAGGGGAGCTCTTCCCCTTTTCAAAAATCCTCTAACTGTGGATTAACAGGTAAAGTTCCATATTTTGCATCTTTTACAAAAACATTCCTTCCCTTTACATTCACTCTTTTTTCAACAATCCATTTAACAGCCTGGGGGTATATTCTGTGTTCAAATTTTAAAATTCTTTCTGATAAAGTTTCTTCTGTATCTTCTGGAAAAACAGGAACAACCGCCTGTACAATGATAGGACCGTTGTCAAGTTCTGTTGTAACAAAATGAACTGTGCATCCAGAAAATCTCACTCCAAATTCAACAGCCTGTTTCTGTGCATTTAAACCCTGAAAAGATGGTATTAAAGAGGGATGGATATTAACGATTTTTCCTTCAAACTGATTTATAAACTCTGGAGAAAGTATCCTCATATAACCTGCAAGAATTATCAGGTCAGGATTAACCTTTTTAATTTCCTCAGCAAGTTTAAAATCGTATTCCTTTCTTGATTTAAAATCCTTTGGATTTATAAACTTAGCCTCAACACCGTAAGATTCTGCTATTGATAGACCTTTAGCATCTTTCCTGTTAGAGATAACAAGTACAGGATTTGCGTTAATTTTCTTTTCTTTTATACCATCTAAAATGGCTTTTAGATTACTACCTCTTCCTGATATTAAGAAAACTAAGTTCAATCTATAACCCTTTTTCTTTAAATTATACCATTTCCAAAAAGAGTATAACTATTTACAAATTCAGATTTATTATTAGATTTATTAGTGAAGTATTACCGTATTAATAAAATTTCAGTTTTGGGGGATAAAAATGGGACATTTTAATAGATTATTGTTAATATTTTTTACACTTTCCTTTTTTTCTTATGGAGGAATTTACTCAAATTATATAAACAAAAAAATAGGAGAGTTTGCTAAGGTTGGAACTGTGAATGTCGGTGATTTTCAGGTGGTTGCAATACCTGTACCTTACCAGATAACAATTTTAACAATTTATGAAATGTACCAGGAAAAAGGTCTAAAAAGAGAAGAAATTATAAAAAAATTAAAAAATGAGTATAAAGAGTTAAAAAAATCAGGAATTCCATACATTGTTGTTTTTATATATAAGGGAAATGATAATAATGTATCTCTAAAACTTCCTAACTCTTTTCGGGATTATGCCTATATAGAAAACGGCTATGGGAAAAAAGGAAGATTAAAATATGAAAAAATACCCCTTAAAAGAACCTTAAACATAAAAAACAGAAAGGTTATTGTTAACCTGATTTTTGGTACAACAGACAGTAGAGGAAACAGTATTTTGAGGACTTCTGCTCTTTATCTTAATATAAAGGATATACTTCCTGGTAATATCAGGATAAAGTACAGTTACCCTTTTAGTTTGTATTTTAAAGATGCACCAACTCCTATTAGAGAAATATTAGAAGCCGTGGAAAATTAATCTATAAGTTTATTAATCACATAGTTTGAAACCAAAACACCCTTTTCTGTTAAAGATATCTTATCTTTGTTGATGCGGATAAAACCACCTTCTAAAAGAAAATGTATCTCTTTTTCTTTTCCTTTTACTAAATTTATTTCAACACCTTCCTCAAGTCTAAGCCCAAGTATTATTTTTTCTCTGTTTAACTCTTCCTGTGAAAGTTTTTCCCTAAAGAAGATAGGTTTTTCCCCTTTTTCTAATTTTTTAAAATACCCGCTTAAATTTGGTGTATTTCCAAACCTTTCATTTTTAACAAAAGACCATGCCGAGATACCAAACCCTAAAAATTCAACATGCTTCCAGTAAAAAAGATTGTGCTTACACTGGAAACCATTTTTGCTCCAGTTAGATATCTCGTATCTTTTGAAACCTTTCTTTCTAAAGCCTTCATTTATAGCTATGTACATTTCCTCTAACATGTTTTCATCAGGTAGGGAATATAAACCGCTTTTAACCTTCTGTCCTAAAGGTGTTTCTTCATAGGCAGTTAACATATATGCTGATATATGTTTTACAGGAAGAGAGGTGTATATATCTATATCTTTCTGCAAATCTTTTAGTGTCTGACCTTCTATACCAAATATCAAATCAATATTTATATTATCTATTCCAGCTTTTAAGGAGTCTTCCAAACATTCGTAAGTGTCTTCTGGAGAGTGGTCTCTACCAAGGGATTTTAGATTCTTATTTATAAAACTCTGGGCACCAATACTAAGTCTATTTACACCATAAGCTTTTAAAATGGAAAAATCCTCAAACCTATAGGTATTAGGGTTTGCCTCTACCGTTATTTCCATCTCTTTCTCTGTATAAAAATTATCTTTTAGAAAGGATATAATCTCACCTAATACCTCAGGGTTAAGAACGGTTGGTGTTCCACCACCAAAGTACAGTGTTTCTAACTTTATACTAAAATCACTGTACAAAAGTATCTCCTTTTTTAAAGCTTCCACATACTTCCTGTGAACCTCAGAATCTAAAATGGTAACAGAGGTGAAATCACAGTAAGGACATTTCAAGCTACAGAAAGGAATATGAATATAAAAGCCTCTAATCATTTCACCTAAAATCAAACGTTGTTTTATTGCAATTTGGTATATGTTGAAATATACTATACTAACTTAGAAATGACAAACTTTTTCAGGAGGTAATCAGATGAAAGTTAAAGTTTCTGTTGACCAGGATCTCTGCACAGCTTGCGCACTTTGCTATGATGAGCTTCCAGAAGTTTATGAAGATTCTGGAGATGGAATAGCTAAAGTTAAGGATGATATAGGCGGAGACGGTGCTATTATAGAAGGAGAGCTTGCAGAAAGAGCTCTTGAAATCACAGAAGAATGTCCATCTGGAGCTCTCGTTACTGAAACTGTTGAAGAATAAAAAAAGGGGCTTTAAGCCCCTTTATTCAGTTTTGAAAATTTTTCTTTTTCATATCTCTCTATTTTTTCATGTAGTTCTAATAAATCATTTTTTGGTTTCTCAAGGTCATTAAAATGTCCTTTCAGGAATGCAGCTCCTACTATTAAAAGCCATCCAATAAGAGTCAGGACATTGGCAGAAACCTGAACAAGATAAGCCCTTAAATCAACACCATCTTTAGCGTAAGGAGAGCTGAAGAAATCTATAGTTTTATCTATAATCATTCCGCCCACAAAGAACACAACAAGAACAGTGATGACAATAGCGATGATTTTTGAATTGAATTTCAACTTCATGGTTAATACCCCCTAACTTTATCAGGGGGAATATATGGAAAAATAGAAAAATTTCAACAACTTATTACCAGTTTTTAACTCTGATAGAGTTTGCAATAACAAATGCGCTTGATAGAATCATTGCAACAGCTGCAAATATTGGGTTTAATTTTCCCATAACAGCCAGACCGATACCTATTATGTTATAAATGAAAGCCCAGAACATATTTGTATAAATAACTTTTTTAACCTTCCTTGAAAGTAAGATAACAAGGGGGATTTTTCTCAGGTCATCACTTAAAAGGCTTATATTTGCACTTTCCCTTGTAAGGTCTGTTCCACAGCCCATTGCTATTCCAATATCTGCCTCCACCAAAGCAGGTGCATCATTTATACCATCTCCAACCATAGACACCGTTTTTCCAGATTCTTTCGCTTTTTTTATTGCCTCAAGTTTATCTTCAGGAAGGAGCTCAGCTCTAACATCTTTTATTCCCAACTTCTCTTTAAGTATCTTTGCAAAATAATGGGTATCACCTGTTAAAACAGATACATCTATTTTAAGTTTCTTTAAAGCGTTTATTGCTTTTGGTGCTTCATCTTTTATTTTTTGGGCAAAAGTTACAATACCTTTCACTTTATTCTCAACCGCTATATAAACAGGAATTTCTCCTTTTTCTTCAGCTTCTTTTTCTATCTTCAAATATTTTTCAGGTATGTTGGCTTTAATCTCCTCCATAAAACCTCTGCTTCCTATATAAACTCTCTTTCCATCAACGACCCCTTCTACCCCTTTACCAAAATGAACTTTAAATGCTTCAGCTTCTTTATTTCCATTAACCCCAACTTTTACAGCATAAGAAATAAAGCTTTTAGCCAGAGGATGTTCAGAGTTTTTTTCTACAGCAAAAGCCATTTCAAGAGTTTTTTCATCTTCTACGTCAGCCTTTTCAACAATCATATGCTTCTCTGTAATTGTCCCTGTCTTATCAAAAAATATATGTTTCACACTGGATAGCTTTTCTAAAACATCTGCACCCCTTATAATTATTCCCTCTCTCATTGCTTCTCCTAAACCAATCCATAGAGCCAAAGGAGCACCTATACTGAAAGCGCATGGGCAGGAAATAAGTAAAACAGACATGGAAACAATCAGAGCTTTTTCAAAGCCGCTGTGGATATACCAGTATATAAAAGCACCAGCTGCTATAGATATTACAACAGGTAAAAACCATGCGGCTATCGTGTCTGTAATTCTGTTAATAGGTGCTTTAGTACTTCTTATCTCTTTCATAAGAGAAATAAATCTGTTTAAAGCCCAGTCCTCAGCTGGTTTATGAACTTTTATTTTGAAACTACCATCTATATTTGTTGTACCTGTAAAAAGCTCATCACCTTTTTTCTTCAAAACAGGTTTAGATTCTCCTGTCAGAATACTCTCATCCACATGACCTTCTCCTTCAATTACAACACCATCAGCTGGAATTTTTGTTCCAGGAAGGATTTTTACAATATCTCCAACTTTTATCTCATCTTTTGGAATTTCAATTTCCTTTCCATCTCTTATTATGGTTGCCTTTTCAGGTGAAAGCTTTAAAAGTTCCTTCATAAAGTTGGAAGCTTTAGCCCTTGATGATGTTTCAAGGTATCTTCCAAATGTAACTAAAACAAGAATCATTGTGGCTGTTTCAAAATAAAAGGAATGCCCCCCTGTAAAAACAGAGTAAAGGGATAAAAAGTAAGCAGAAAAGGCACCTACAGCTATAAGTGTATCTGTATTAAGATTTATTTTTCCCCCTGATAATGCGTTCCTGAGAATAGGTATCCCAAGAATTAGCATAACAGGTGTCGCAAGTATTACTATAATCCATTTTATAAAACCTACAAACATCTGAGCCTGTGGGTCATCTGGTGTCATATGGAAACCATAAATATATGTTGAAAGCATAAAAACAAGCATTGCTAAAAAATAGCCAAAACCGAAACGTCCCAAAAATGTTAAAGCTGTTCCTTCATCTCCTCTAAGACCAGTTGTTTTATAAATGAGATAACACCCAAAACAACAAAAATCCTTTATTTCACCATCTATTTTGTACTGTACAGGTTTTCCTGTAATGGGAATACCACACTGGAAACATTCTGTATTTGTATCTATTGGTTTTGTACATTCACACTCAATAGTTGGTTTAGGGATAACTCTATTTTCTGACATAAAACACCACCTGAAAAATTATTTCTCTGGTTAATTTATTCTATAACTGATTTTATCAAGATTGAGGAAGAATGAAAGATTGATTGGTGGAGACGACGGGGCTCGAACCCGTGACCTCTGCCATGCCGAGGCAGCGCTCTCCCAGCTGAGCTACGTCCCCACTTTATTTAATATTTTAACTTATGTTATCTTTATTTCAACCTTAAAAAATCTTTGAAAATATCAAAACTTTTTAAAACATTTTCCACAGAAACATACTCATTTTTCTGATGTGCCTGTGAAGGTTCTCCTGGACCAAAATTTACAGCATCTATACCGTAAAGAGATAGCCTTGCAACGTCTGTCCATGCCTGTTTTGCTTCAACAGGAAGATTGTACTTTTCTATAAATTCTGATAGGACAGGGTTGTAAAGGCACACATTTCCAGATGGACATAGGTCTGTAAACTCAACTTTTGCTTCATTATTTACTAATCTTAAAACATCCTCTTTAGCCTCTTCTATACTTTTACCAGGGGCAAAACGGTAGTTAACATTTATAACAAATCTATCTGGAATAATATTTCTTCCCCCTGAAAACTCAACCATTGTTGCATTCATAACTTCCATATATTTCATTCCACCAAAATCATACTCATGGATACCATAATCAGCCAATCTCTTTAAAAAATCTGCCGCTTTGTGGATAGCATTCTCACCTTGCCATGGTCTTGCTGAATGGGCTCTTTTTCCTTCAAAAATTATTGATGCATGCAAAGTTCCAAGACATCCTACCTGAACTCTGTTATCTGTAGGTTCAAGGGCAAAAGCGATATCTGCCTGCTGTATTATGTCGTATTGGGAAAGGAGAGGCTCAAGACCGTTATCAACGTAAGGACCTTCCTCTTTCTCATAAAAAACATAAATGGTATTAAATCTTTTTTCTCTACCAGAAAAGTATTCCACCAATCCCATCATAACAGCAAGACCAGCTTTCATATCACTGGCACCAAGACCGTAAAGCTTCCCATCCAGTATTTTTCCTGTAAACTGATTCTCACCTGGAACAGTGTCTAAATGACCAACAAAAGCAATCGTTTTTTTGTTTTTATCTAATTTATCAAAGGCTATTAAAGAGTTGTTATGTCTTATTAGATTTTTTTCAGGAAAAAAGTTTCTTAGAAATTTTTCTGTATAATCTGCTATCTCTTTTTCATTACCGATTACAGATGGAATTTCAACTAAATCTTTTAGGTAACTTATAATCTTATTCATTTTTTGTGTATCCTAACCTCTCTGAAAGTTCTTTTGCTGTCTTTAGAAAATCATCTTTAATCTGGCTTGTTAATTTTTCTTTATCAAGTCTGTAAGAAGGAGCTGATAAGGTTATCCCAGCTGTAACTTTACCTGTGTAATCCCTTACTGGTACAGATAAACATCTTACTTCTTCTTCCCACTCCTCATCATCTATAGCGTACCCATTTTTCCTTACTTCAAGTATATGTTTCTTCAGCTTCTCTTTATCTGTTATTGTTTTTTCTGTAAAAGGGATAAGTTTTATATGTTTGAAAAAATCTTCAAGTTCTTCTTCATCCATATCTGCAAGGTGAATTTTACCTGAAGCGGAGGCATACATGGGAAGGAGTTTACCTACCCTTGATTTCACAAGAACAGACCTTTTTACTTCGTAGGCGTCTATATAAACAATTTCATAACCACTTCTTATAGCTAAATAAATATTCTCTTTGTATTTTTCTCCTAATTCTTGAAGATAAGGCTTTGCTATCCTGCGTATATCTACATGTGTTAAATAAGAGTAACCTACTTCAAAATTTTTTATACCGAGGGTGTAGGTTCTTTTTTTTCTGTTGTAGTTTAAATATCCTCTATTAACGAGAACTTCTAATATTTTTTCCGTTTGTTGAGCAGATGTATCTACCTGTTTTCCTATATCTGATATAGTTGTATTTGGGTTTTTGGCTACAAAGAAGAGAATATTAAAGGCCACATCAACGTTATGGACTGTGTACTCTTTTTTTGTTCTTTTTCTGTGCATTGGATTCTCTTAAGATTTTAAATAATGGCGTAGCCGACGGGATTCGAACCCGCGACCTCTGGCGTGACAGGACAGCGTTCTGGGC
>CAYTOE010000034.1:0-12955 GCA_964439255.1 uncultured Aquificales bacterium | reverse complement strand
CCTTCTCCTTTTCCATATCTATCACCCCAAAAACCTTTAGAAAAATCAACTGTTTCTGCATCAACTGTTGGAGCTATAGCATCATAAAAATAGAGATACTCTTCACCTGTTAATTTCTGTATTTCCTTAGACAGCTCTTCTGAAGTTAAAGGACCAGAAGCTATAATTACAAAATCATAATCTTCAGGTATCTTTTTTATTTCCTTTCTGATAACATTTATGTTTGGGTGATTTTCAAGTATCTCAGTTATTTTTTCAGAGAATTTTTCCCTGTCAACGGCAAGAGCACCACCTGCAGGTACAGTGTACTCTTCAGCGATATCAACTATTAAAGAACCTAATATTCTCATTTCTTCTTTAAGAAGACCTGCTCCAGTTGTTATATCTTTTCCACCTAATGAGTTTGAACAGACAAGCTCAGCAAATTTTCCTGTTTTATGTGCTGGAGTACTTTTTACAGGTCTCATTTCGTATAAATCTACTTTAAAACCTTCTTCTGCAATCCTGTAAGCAGCTTCACTTCCAGCAAGACCTGCACCTATTACAGCAACTTTTTTCATTTTTCCTCTCTTAAAAAGTTTTTTCTTTAATTTATCCAATACCTGTATTTTTCAACATGACTATAATAATATCAAGAATCTATTAGATATGGAGATTAGTATGAAACCGAAAGTAAAATCACCCTTGACACCTGAAGTTACAAAGATGAAATCAATGCTAAGGATGTTAAATCTTCATACAGTCTGCGAAGAGGCATCATGTCCAAATATAGGTGAATGTTTTGGCAAAAAAACAGCGACATTTATGATAATGGGTGATACATGTACAAGAGCCTGTCCTTACTGTGATGTTGTCCATGGAAAACCAAAACCCCTTGATGTGGATGAACCAATAAATGTGGCTAAAGCCGTAAGAATATTGAATCTTAAACATGTTGTGATAACATCTGTAAACAGAGATGACATAGTAGATGGAGGTGCCTCCCATTTTGCAAAGGTCATTGAAAAAATAAGAGAGGAAAAACCTGATTGTACCATAGAAGTTCTAATACCTGATTTTTTAGGTAAAAAGGAATCTTTAAAAACTGTTGTAAAAGCAAAACCTGACATAATAAATCACAATGTGGAAACAGTCCCTTCACTTTATCCAAAAGTAAGACACAGGGGAGATTATAAAAGGTCATTAAAAATAATAAGCTGGATAAAAGATATGGATGATTCTATTTTTTCAAAATCTGGAATAATGGTTGGATTAGGAGAAGAAAAAGAAGAGGTTTTTAAGGTTATGGAAGACCTTATCAAACATAACTGTGATATATTCACAGTAGGTCAGTATTTACAACCTTCCAAAAAACATATACCTGTGAAAAAGTACTATACAGAAGAGGAGTTCAAAGAGTTTGAGAAAACAGGGTATCAGATGGGATTTAAAGAGGTATACAGTGGAATACTTGTAAGAAGTTCCTATAACGCTGAAAATGTCTTTAACAGAATTAAATCTATGAAATCCCTATAATCTCCTTTACTTTCTTATAACAGAAAGGACAAAAGTAATAGCTTTTCCTATCTGTATCTTTTATAGAGTTTGAAAAGTGCATAACACATTCAGGATCAGGGCAATGGCCTAAACCTAAAGTATGCCCGATTTCATGGACTGCCTCTTTTGTTGTTCTATCTAAAAACAATGAAAAATCCTCAGGAAGCCCATAAAAGGAATTATGAAGTCTAAAAGTGGATATTACAGCTGTTGTTGTCATTGAAGAGGCTACCCCAAAAACAAAATTTAAACCCACCTCATAAAGGTCATAAGGAACAATACCAAGAACTATATCTCCTGTTCTTCTAACAGACAGTAAATCCCTTAAAAAGAAACTCCCTAAAAACTGATTTCTTTCTCCGTTGTAAGCTAAAGAAGGAATCTTTTTTTTACCGTTCCAAACGACAGGTAGCATAAAAATACTCTGAAGCCTCTCTATAAGTGTAGGTTTTATATCTTTGAATTCATGTTCATAAGGTTGAACAACAATCCTGTTGAATTTCATATTTTTACATATCCTTTTAACGGTATAAACATAATATAATAAATTATCTTAACTCAAAAAACTTTCATGAGGAGAAACAGTAAATGGAAAATATTGACAATCTCTGTGTAAATACTATCAGGGTACTTTCTCTTGACCAGATTCAAACTGCAAAATCTGGTCACCCTGGAATGCCTTTAGGTGCTTCACCTATGGCTTATGTCCTGTGGGACAGATTCCTAAAACATAATCCAAAAAACCCAAACTGGTTTAACAGAGACAGATTTATCCTTTCAGCTGGTCATGCATCTGCTATGTTGTATTCCCTCTTACATCTCTACGGATACGACCTCCCTTTAGAAGAGTTGAAAAGATTCAGACAGTGGGGAAGCAAAACACCTGGACACCCAGAATACGGACACACACCAGGTGTAGAGGCAACAACAGGACCTTTAGGACAGGGTTTTGGAATGGGCGTAGGTATGGCTATAGCTGAATGCTTTTTAGCAAACTATTTCAACAGAGAAGGTTTTAACATTGTTGACCATTACACGTATGCTATTGTTTCAGATGGAGATTTAATGGAAGGTATATCTTCAGAAGCTGCAGCTCTTGCTGGAAGACTGAAACTTGGAAAACTTATTTATCTGTACGACGATAACAGAATCACAATAGATGGAAAGACAGATATAGCATGGAGTGAAGATATAGAACTCAGATTTAAAGCCCATGGTTGGCATGTTATTACTGTACCTGATGGAGAAGATTTGGAGGCTATATACGGTGCCATAAAAGCGGCACAGGATGAAAAAGATAGACCTTCTCTTATAAAAATAAGAACCCATATAGGATGGCATTCACCTAAACAGGACAACCCTGCTGTCCATGGTGCACCTATGACAGAAGAAGAGGCAAAAGAAACAAAAAGAAGACTTGGATTTCCTGAAGACAGATACTTTTATATACCAGAAGAAGCTTTACAGCACTTTAGAAAAGCTATAGATAAAGGTCAGAAAGCTGAAGAAGAATGGAAAAAGATGTTTGAAGAGTACAGGAAAAAATACCCTGAATTAGCTGAAGAGTTTGAAAGATTTGTAAATAGTGAACTTCCTCCAAACTGGGACACAGACTTACCTGTTTATAAAGATGAAAATAAAAAAGTAGCCACAAGGTCTGCATCAGGTGAGGTTATAAATGTTATTGCAGATAAACTGCCTAATTTTATAGGAGGTTCTGCTGATTTAGCATCTTCAAATAAAGTAGTTATGAAAGGAAAAGGTGATTTTTACTGTGATTCCCCTAATGGAAGGAATATACATTTTGGTATAAGAGAACATGCTATGGGAGCAGCTGTTAATGGAATGGCTTTACACGGTGGTCTAATACCTTTTGGAGCAACATTCTTTGTTTTCTCTGACTATATGAGAGCCTCTGTTAGACTTTCTGCATTGATGGGAATCCACTCTATCTTTATTTATACCCATGACAGTATAGGAGTTGGTGAAGATGGACCAACCCATCAACCTGTGGAACATCTTATGAGTTTCAGGGTAATGCCTGATTTGACAGTTATAAGGCCTGCAGATGCAAATGAAACTGTCGAAGCATGGAAAATAGCTATAAAAGAAAAATCACCTGTTTTACTTGTTTTAACAAGGCAGAATCTTCCTGTATTAAATCCTGAAGTTTATCCTATAAAAGAAGGTGTTAAAAAAGGTGCTTATACACTTGTGGATGTGGAAAATCCAGATGTGGTTCTTATAGGTACAGGTTCAGAAGTCCATGTTTGTTTAGAGGCAAGAAGAATATTAGAAGAAAAAGGTATAAAAGCTAAAGTTGTATCAATGCCTTCATGGGAGCTATTTTTCAGACAACCTGAGGAATACAGGGAGTCTGTAATTCCAAAAGATATACCAAAAGTGGCTGTTGAAGCAGGTTCTTCTTTAGGGTGGAAAGAGATTATTGGAGATAATGGTGTAGTAATAGGTATGGAAAGCTTTGGTGCATCAGCTCCAGGAAATATCCTTATGGAAAAATTTGGTTTTACACCTGAAAATGTTGTGGAAAAAACATTAAAACTTATTAAAACAACCGTTTAAGAGGGCATACGCCCTCTTTCAAAAACCTAAACCACCTTTGTACATTATCCATCCCAAAAGAAAAAGAGTAAATAGCTGAAGAATAATAACAGCTATCAAAGATGGAAAGTTTGAAGATTGGGCGTATTCTTCAAGATGCTCAACTTTAACCATCTCTTTTCTTAAATCTTCAATCTCTTTTTTGATTTCTTCAAGTATTTCTTTTTCAGTTTTTTCCATTTCAAAACTCCCGTTAGTATTTATTAACCAATAATATAAAATATAGTTCAATTTCCAATTGTGTATAATTAATAGAAATAATCAAACGAAATTGGTTTTTGTTTGATTATGAACATATATTAAAAGTAGTTAAAAAATCAGAGAGAAATGAGATGAAGAAAAAAGGAGCAAAAACTTCAATAGAAAAAGCCTTAGACCTTATTGAAGCCCTTAAAGATGCAGATGATTTAGGTGTAACTGAACTGAGTAAAATATTAAACCTGAACAAAAATAATGTTTTTAGACTGCTTGCAACATTGGAAGTTAAAGGACTTGTTGAGCAAGATGAAGAAACTGGACATTACAAACTTGGGATGAAATTTTTACACCTGGAAGATGCATATATAAAAAGTCTATACTTTCTAAATACTGCAAAACCTTACATGAGAAAATTGAGAAACCAGATAGGAGAAACTGTATATATATCTGTTATTCACAAAAATGATGTTGTGTACGTTTATTCTGAAGAGTCAAACAAATCTGTTCATGTTCATTCAAGGATTTCCCAGAGATACCCAGTAAAAACAACAGCCTCAGGAAGAGCTTTAATAAAAGCTGAATCGGAAAGTATTCTTCCCCTTGAAATTGATGTAGAAGAAACTGAACCTGAAGTTGTGGAGGTTGCAACAGTTATAAAAGATGAGCTAAACCACCCCCTCGCAGCATTATCCATAGTAGCACCTATTAGCAGGGTAAATGTAACACGTATAGAACAGGAGATAAAAAAACCTCTTTTAGATGCAGCTGAAAGTATCTCTGAAAAGCTAAAGGAAAAATCAGAAACTTATATATCTTAAAAATGCTGTAGCTGTCCCTAAATATATAAGAACGCCTAAAATATCATTTAGTGTCAGTGTTATTGGTCCTGTTGCTAAAGTTGGATCTTTTCCAAACTTAACCATAAATATAGGTAAAACCCCTCCTGAAAAAGCTGCAATAATGATATTGATAAATAGCGATGTTGCCACCACAACACCTACAATATGATTACTTAACCACAAAACAGATATTGAACCTACAATGGTACTTATAATAAAACCAAGAATCACAGCTATTTTCACTTCTCTGAATAAAAAATGGAAAAAATCCTTAAAGTTTTCTGTAATCTTTCCAGTTAAAAGCCCCCTCGCTGTGATAATAGCTGATTGGGAACTTATGTTTCCACTTACAGCCGCTACAAGAGGTAGGAAAAATATTATAGGTAAGTACTGTTTTATCGTGAAATCAAACAGGCTTATTATTACAGCAGAAACCATTTCACCAAAAACAGAAACTAAAATCCATGGAAGCCTCAGCTTTGCTATTTTAACAATCTGATTTGTATAAAAAAGCTCCTCTTCCTGAGCTCCTGCCATTTTGAAAAATTCTTCTGTTGTTTTTTCAGTGATAGCATCAAGAATATCATCTATATAAATAACCCCTACTAATTTCTCATCTTCATCAACAACTGGAAGGGCAAGTAAGTCGTACCTCTGAAAAATCTCTATAGCATCCTCTTTCGTTGCGTCTGTTCTTATAGAGATAACATCTGTTGTCATAATATCTTTTATATGAACATTTTCAGGAGCTGTTAAAAGCTCCTTAATAGAAACAACACCTACAAGCCTATCTTTTTTGTCAACAATGTACACATATACTATCTCAAGGTCTTCAGGAGCAGTTTTCAAAAGGTTAAGTACTTCACCTACACTTTTTTCTTCCGTAACTGATATAAATTCCTCTGTTATAAGAGACGTTACACTATCACCACCATAAGATATATATTTTTCTAACTCTTTTCTCTCTTCTTCATCTAACTTCTGTAGGAGCTGTGCTCTTACATCTTCAGGAATTTTATCTATTAAAGGTGCTATCTCACCTGTTGAAAATGTCAAAAGTATTCTAACCGCATCTTTAACAGGTAAAGACCTTAAAATCTCAATCTGAATATCCTCATCTAAGTCATACAAAACATCAGATGCCTTTGACAGGTCAACTTTCATTAAAACCTGAAAAGTTTTAATCCTTTCCTGATGGGTAAGATGTCTGAATATAGCAACAATATCACCTTTATGACTTTTTAATAAAATCCTTTCTAAAGCTTTAATATTTCCTTTATATATAAGTCTCTTTATAGTTTCTTTTAAAACATTTAATGTTGGTGTCATGTATCACCTTATGATATATATTGATACCCAAGGATTTTTAAAAGTCTTATGTCTTCTTTCCACCTTGGTTTAACTTTCACCCATAATTCAAGATAAACTTTCTTTCCTAAAAGGAATTCAAGCTCTTCCCTTGCCTGTTTTCCTATTTTTTTCAGCATCTGACCTTTTTTTCCAATAATTATTCCTTTGTGATTTTCTTTTTCCACATATATAACAGCCCTTATTACCAGTAGATTTTTATTTTTCTTTCCCTCTTCTATACTTTCAACCTCAACAGCAGCTGAATAAGGTATCTCATCTTTTGTGTTTTTAAACACTTTTTCCCTTATTATCTCAGCAATATAAAACTTCAAAGGAAGGTCTGTTATCTGGTCTTCTGGAAACAGAGGTGGCGATTCAGGCAGGTACTTTTTTAGAACTTCTACAAATCTGTCTAAATTTGTCCCTTTTAGTGCGGAAATAGGAACAATCTCTTTAAAGTCATACTTTTTTGAAGATTCATCTATTAGAGGAAGAAGTATCTCTTTTGGTACTTTATCTATCTTGTTTATAACAAGTATTGTTGGTTTATTTAACTTTTTAATGTAGTTTTCTAAAAGCATCTCATCTTCTTTAGTCCATCCTTTTTGAGCTTCTATTATCATTACAAGGATATCTGCCTCTTCCATACTGCTGACAGCTGATTCTACAACTGTCTTTGTAAGAATATCTTTTCCTTTCTGAATACCAGGTGTATCAAGAAATATAATCTGGGCATCTTTATCATGTTTCACACCTAAAATTCTCATTCTTGTTGTCTGGGGTTTTGGACTAACTATGGACAGTTTAGTCCCTACAAGATTATTCAAAAGAGTAGATTTTCCAACGTTTGGCCTACCGATAAGTGCAACAAATCCAGCTTTGAAAGGTTTATCCATTAATGTTTCCATCCTTAAAAGGTTATTTTTTATTAATTTTTGTATTATATCCTAAAATATCAGTGATATTAATAAACATGATAAGAGTGATAAAATAATAGCTAACAACAAATTTAGGAGGATTTCAAAAAAAATGGAATATGTATATTTTGAAGGTAAAATAGTTCCAGAAGATGAAGCAAAGATAAGCATAAAAACAAACTCTTTCCACTATGGAACAGCTATTTTTGAAGGAATAAGAGCTTATTACGACAAAGAAACAGACAAAATGTGGGGGCTCTTTTTCAAAGAGCATTACAACAGACTTTTTCAAAATATGAAAGTCCTGAATATGAAAATAGAAGAATCTGTTGAAGAACTTGTTGAAATAACAAAAGAGCTTATAAAGAAAAACAATATAAAAAGCGATATTTATATAAGACCTATAGTATATTTTTCTGACCTGAAAATCAGCCCAAAGCTTGTTGGATACACATCAAAGATAGCCATATACACATATCCCCTTGGAGATTACATAGATGTAAATGAAGGTATAAAAGCTATAGTGTCCTCATGGACAAGGTTGAATGACAATATGATACCTCCAAGATTAAAAGTTGCAGGTGCTTATGTAAATAGTGCATTTTCAAAAACAGAAGCCATAATGGCAGGAGCAGACGAAGCGATTGTTTTGAATAAAAATGGGTATGTTTCAGAAGGTTCAGCTGAAAACATATTTATAGTCAGAGATGGAAAACTTATAACCCCTCCTGTTTCTGATGACATTTTGGAAGGGATAACAAGAAACGCCATAATAACAATAGCACAAGACCTTGGATATCAGGTTATAGAAAGACATATAGCAAGAACAGAACTATATGTGGCTGATGAGGTGTTTTTCTGTGGAACAGGTGCCCAGGTTTCACCTGTTGTTGAGATTGACAACAGAAAAATAGGAGATGGTAAACCGGGAAAAATAACAAAAGAGATTCAGAATGTTTACTTTGATGCTGTAAGGGGAAAAATAGATAGATACAAACACTGGATAATTCCTATAGATTAAGAATTTAATCCATTCTTTCGAAAAAAGACTATACCGGTTTTCCGGTATAGCTATTTTCAAAAAAACAATCGGTGAATACTGTGAGTTCAATAAAGGAACAGTTAAGAGACGAAATTTTTTCTATTTTTGAAGAAGAACCAAAAAAGGAAATCATAACTGTAGTAGAATACTACCTTAAGGATTCAACTCTTTCTATAGAAAAAAAAGAGATAACTGTTGACCCTATATCATACGGGTTTCCCCTTGAAAATGAGATTGAAGGCAAAGTTATATCAATAGAAGAGATAAAACCGGGATACGCAATAAAAAAAAGCTTAAAGAATGAAGTCTTATTCATAAAAAAACTCAATCAGTACCATATAAAATACCTTTTAGAAATAAATCCATCTGCTGTTTTAACAACATCAAACATAGATAAACCACTTTTTATAAGAAACTTTCCAATTTTTAAGGTTGATTTTCCATTTATAGGTGGAGAAAAAATAAAATTAACCTTTAGAATAAAAGAGGAAGAGGAGATTTTAGAAAACCATTTTTATGATTTTGGTTTGGGTAGTTATTACCTTTATATACATTTTCCATACGATGTAAGATTTCAAAATTTTCAGGATTTAAACTTTTATGCACCTTATATAGTTATTAAAAACATAGTCGATAGACTTGTAAATGTTGGAAATCCAAAAGGGTATAAGGTAAGAGTTATTTTTACTGAAAACAAATATACAGACTATATAGGATTAAAAAAGCATTTAGAAAATCAAAACTTAGACAGGATTTTATCGATAATAAATATCGACGCCTGCGGTTTAGGAAATGAAAAATTTATTACGATAAGTAATAAAAGAAAAATTGTTGACTCATACCATATTAAAAAGGTTAAAGAACTTATGAAAGAGATAGGTTTTAAGATTAAAAAAGAACCGTTAATGGAAAGTGTAGACTTAGAAGAAATAAAAGTTCCCTTTGTATGGTTTTTTTCACAACCCAATATACATATGTACCAGTTAAAAAAGGAATTTATAAATGAAAAAATACCTGTTGAGTTCGCATCAGGAATCTTTTATTTAATCAATAACATGTATAAGGAAATGCTATGATATACTCTTTTTTTATAAGGTTTTTTGTAGTTTTAGGAATTATATCCAGCTTAATAATAGAAAATGTAGAGTACAAATCAGCTTTAATAATCCTTTCAATTATATATCTTCTATTTTTTTCAATTCTTTCAATAACAAGTGAAAAAAAGAAAAATATGAAATTTGTATTTTACGGTATTGACACAATATTTCTAACATTTATTATCTACATCACTGGTCTTACCTACCTGTCAACATTTGTGATTCCTTTTTTCTCAGAATTTTTAGAAGGTAAAGAAGAGCACATTTTTTTCAGTATATTTTCTGTCATCCCTGTTGGTATAGCTCTATACCTGTCAAATTTTTCAGATTATATATTCCTTCCGCTGATTATTGCAGGTTTAACGGCTATTTTCAAAGTTAAAAAAGAGTTCAACGAAAAGGAGTGGTATTTTAAAAAACTGAAAACACAGATGGAAAATCTGTATATGGAAAACCTTTCACTTCAGGAAAAAATCCATGAAAATCAGGCTCACATGGAGGTTATACCTACACTTCAGGCTCTTTTAAAAGAAGAGCTGAATCTGAAAGAAACTCTATACCAGCTAAACGAAATTTTCAGAACAAAAGGAATGGCTTTTATAGATTTTATGAACCACAAATGTATCAGCATTGGAGATGGGGAATGTAAAAAAGAGGCATTAGCCTATATAAAAGATGAGATACAGATAATAGATGCAAAAGAGATTTTGGAGATGTTCAAAGCAAAAAAAATATACTCTGTTGTTATAAATGATAAAGAAAGTATAGTGTTTGGTATACTTCTTTTAATTTTTGAAGAAGACAAAACGGTGGAACCAAGGCTATTAAGGATAATCAAGGATTATCTGGATTTTTATTTTGCAAGTAAAGCTGAGAAGAAAGAAGATAAAGAAGAAAAAAAAGATTAAATGAAATCTTTAATTCTCTCGTATATCTGAATAGTAGCTTTTGACTTATTCAATGTATAAAAATGTAAGCCTTTTACCCCATTTTCCAAAAGGTCAATACACTGTTTTATAGCAAAATCAATCCCAATTTTTTCAACCTCTTCAGGTTTATTTTCTACTTTAACAAGTTTATTTATTAACTCTTTTGGAATTGTTGCACCACACATATCTGCAAATTTTTTTATCTGTTTAAAGTTTGTAATAGGCATTATTCCAGGGATTATAGGGATATTAACACCGGATTTTTCAACTTTTTCAATATATTCATAGAAAAATCTATTGTCAAAAAACATCTGTGTTATGGCAAATTCAGCACCAGCTTCCACCTTTTTTTTGAAAAAGTATATATCTTCTTCAAGATTTTTACTTTCTGGATGCCCTTCAGGATATGCGGCAACACCTATACTGAACCAGTTATCAAAATGTTCTTTTATAAGTTCCACAAGCTCATTTGCATGTCTACATCCATCTTTTAGAAAAGCTGTTTCTTCTTTTCCTTCTGGGATATCTCCCCTTAAAGCCAAAATATTTTCAACACCGATACTTTTATACTGGTTTAGGATATCAATAATCTCATTTTTAGTGTGTCCTATACATGTTTGATGTGCCATAACTGTAAGGTCTGTTTCTTTATGCACCCTTTTTACAACCCTAATAGTCCTTTCCCTTGTTGTTCCACCTGCACCATAAGTTATCGAAACAAATGTTGGTTTTATATATTCAAGCTCCTTTATTGTTCTAAATAACAGCTCCTCACCTTCCTTTGTTTTTGGAGGAAAAAACTCAAAAGATATGCTTCTTTTTACGTTTTTTAAAATCTCCCCTATTTTCATCTTTTTCCTCTTACAAAATTAAAAAATTAAAACCTATTATACACGTTTCATCTTTACCTGTCTCGTTTTTGCAAATGAATTGCATTTAAACTAAAATATTGAATTCCAATTTCCAGTAATTGATATTTATTTAATAAAAGTAAACAGCAGGGTGGAAAATTGAAAAATAAGTTTAGAGGGACTTTAATAGGTGCAGCTGTTGGGGATTCAATGGGAATGTGTGTAGAGGAACTTCCTATCGATGAGGTTGTACTACATTATGGAGGAGAAATAAAAGAGATATGTGAACCTCATCCTGCTTCACCAGCTTCTTTTTTAAAAGCTGGAGAAACATCAAGCGAGTTTGAAATTGTCAAAATTGTGGCTGAATCCCTTGCAGAAAGAGGAAAATTAGATGTTAAGGATATTTTAGAAAGATATATAGACTGGAGTGAAAAAGAAGAACTCCACAGCTATGTAGACCCTGCATTTTTAGTAGCTATAGAAGCCTTAAAAGAGGGAAGAGAAATTGAAAGGGGTGGTTCCTCTATAGAAGGGGCTTTACCTGCAATTCCTATAGCCATGTACCACTATACAAATCCCCCTTTAGCCGTAGAAGGAACAAAAGCTGTCGTCATGTTAACCCATAGAAATGAATTTGTAATTGATGCTGCTTCTGTTATAGCTGTAGCTGTAAGTGAATGTATCCAGTCAAGATTTTATTTAAGTGATGAATATAAATACTTTATAGAGCTGTTAAAAACTTTTGTGGAAAAAGAGGAAACAAAGTTTTATTTAGACAGGGTTAAAACCCTTTTAGATAAAGACGCTTCTTATGAAGATGCGATAGAAGAGCTCGGGAATGGCTCTTTTGCTTTAGAAGCCCTTTCACAGTCTCTTTTCATATTTTTAAAAACACCTGAAAACTCAGAAAATGCTATAATACATGCGGTTAACTCCTATGGAAATTATGGAGGAGATACAGATTCAATAGGTTTATTAACAGGTGCTTTAGCCGGTGCATACAATGGAGAGGAAAGCATTCCGGCATTATGGAAAACAAAACTTAAAAAGTACAGAGATATAATAAATTTATCAGATAAGCTGTATAAGGTTGCATTACATTAGGAGGGCTGAAGCCAGATGTCGAAAAAAGGAAGGTTACAGGAGAGGTTTTTAAACACAATAAGAAAAGAAAAAGTAAGGGTGAATATTTATCTTGTTAACGGTGTAAAATTAGAGGGAAAAATAAGATACTTTGATCCATACACGATACTTTTAAAAGAAGGTCCAAGACAGGTACTGATTTACAAACACGCTATAACAACCGTTATTCCAAAAAGAGAAATAGAGTTTGAGTTAGAAGAAGAATAATTAAAAAAAAGCAAAATTTGTTGACATCTTTTCTTTTTGAATTTATTATTAATAATAGTTATCAATAGTAAAAGGAGGATAAAATGTTAAAAAGAGCTGTTCTTACGGTAAGTGCTTTTGCTGTGTCCGTTTCTTTTAGCTTCGCTTCTGATGCTGATTTACTAAAAAAAGCACAGATGTTTTTTAAACCATTACCAAAGGAAATGCCAGCACCAAAAGAT
>CAYTOE010000033.1:0-13153 GCA_964439255.1 uncultured Aquificales bacterium | reverse complement strand
ATGTCAAACTTACTTCAAAACTGTTATTTTTATCTTTGGAAAAAAGATAAATAACTGAATAGCCTGAAATTTCCTCAAAAATTTAACTACACAAATATTTTAATAAAAGAATTGATAATTCCTACAAATCTTTTTCTATAGAGAGAAATTGTTAAGTGTTCTTTTAATCTATTTTACCTAAATGTCCCCGGGCGGATTCGAACCGCCGACCTCGAGATTAGGAATCTCGCGCTCTATCCTTCTGAGCTACGGGGACTTATTTTTCAGGTAAAAGTTGAACCTCAGTATAGGCATTAAGATTTATATATTTTTTTAGAAATTTGTCAACATCCTTCTTTTTAACCGCAGATATTTTTTCTATATATTTAATATCATAATCAATGTTTCCAACAACTGAAGCAGCGTATCCTATAGATTCTGCATCATGTGTAACTTCTTCCCTCGAAAAAACCTCGCTGTTAACTATTCTTCTTTTTGCATTTTCAACAAGCTCTTCAGGAATACCTTTTTCTATATAGTTTTTCAATATTTCAAATATCCTCTTTTTAGCTTTTTCCATTTTATCCACATCTGTTATGAAATAAATGATAAACTGACCTGTACCTTTATGTCCAGAGTATCCGCCGTATATAGCCTGAACAAGACCTTTTTCTCTTAATTCCTGGTACATAATGGATGTTCTACCACCAAAAAGTATTTCCTCAAGTACATTAGCTGGAAATGTTTCTTCAGAAGAAACTGGTGGTGCTTGCCATCCAATGGCAACATAGGCTCTTGTTACCTGACCTTTTTTAAGAACTTTTTTTCTTATCTCTTTTTGTGGGTCTTCAAGGGGAACAGGAGGTGGTTGATAAAATTTTCCTTTTACAGAACCAAAAGTTTCTTTGATGAAATTTAAAACATCATCTTTTTTAACTTTTCCAACAACTACTATATAGGTATTTGAAGGAACATAATGTGAATAAAAATATTCTTTTACAAGCTTTTCATCAAAGTTTTCGATGGTTTCTTTATAACCGATAACTGGATGCTTATAGTTGCTTTTTTTATAAGCAAGTTCGTTGTATGTGTACCACAAAACCCTTTTTGGATTGTCAAGTGCTCTGTTTAGCTCTTCCAAAACAATAGGTTTTTCTTTTTTTATCATATCTGGTGAAAGGGAAGGTGCGGTTGTCATGTAGTAAAGGTATCTAAGACCTTCTTTCCAGAAAGGAGAAGCAATTTCAATATGGTAATATGTGAAATCAAAGCTTGTTCCAGCATTTATACTTCCACCTTTTTTTTCTATTTCAGCCTCAATTTCTCCAGGTTTTGTGTATTTTGTACCATTAAAAAGCATATGTTCTAAAAAGTGGGATAGTCCCCTTTCTTTATCATCTTCATAAACAGAACCTACACCAAACCAGACCTGCAGGGCTACAGCTTCTGTATCATCTCTTTCTTTTATTATAACCGTGGCACCATTATCTAATTTTTCTATGTAAAGATTTTTTTCATTAACGAGAACTTCTGAGTTTGCAAGCATAATTACCCCCAAAAAAGTTATTAAAGCTTTAAATATCTTTTCCATTTTACCCCCTATTAACAATTTCTGTGGAATTTTTATATTTTTTGCTTTTTGCTTCTTTCAATTTCTCTTCTACCTCTTTTATCCAGTAATCTCTTCTTATAACTTCATCTTGTGTTTCTTTATGTAAAAGCTCAAAATTGTGAAATTTTGTTCTGTTTCTGTCGTAATCATCCACTATTCTGTAGGAAGGAAAAAATCTTACAATCTGGTTAAATTCGAACAGATTCATATCATATTTATATATTATTTTTTCTAAATTTTCATCAACATCTGTGTTTGTTATCAACCATACACTTTTGCAGTTGTACTTTTTCCTACCTTCCTCAAGGCTTTTTATGTATTTTTCATCTACTTTTTTAATCTGGGAAAAATCCACAAAATCCACACATATTTTTTTATTGTCTGTCTGGATAATAAGGTCTATATTTTTATCTTTAAAAATCGGTGGTTCGTCTGTTTTAAAACCCAGTATATGAAAAAGAACGGTAAATGTTCTTTCAAAATCAGTGCCTTTTAGTTCTTTTAGATATTTTTTATCTTCATCTGTCCATTTATATTTTGGGATATTTTTCTTTATTTCGTGCCATTCTTTTTCTGCTTCTTCCATTAGTTTTTTAAAGTGTTTGGCTTTTTCTGTATACTCCTGTTTTTCTTTTAGAAATCTGCTTTTATAGGCTTCAAGCATTGGAATAAGTTCTTTTTCTTTTTTATGTTTTTCTTCTTTATACCTCAGGAAGACGTAATAACCTACAATTGCAAAAATGATTGAAACAAGGGCTATATCAACTATATCAACTTTCATTAAGTAGCTCCTTTAGAGCTTTCTCGTATGCTTTATATGTTTCTTCAGTAAAAAGGACAAACCTAATTTCTTCTAAAAAATTTTCCTTTTCTATGAATTTAATCACACTCTCCAATGCAGCTTTTGCTGATTCAAAAACAGGGCATCTGTAGGCACCTGTACTTATAGAAGGAAAAGATAAGGTCTTTATTCCTTTTTCTTTTGCCACTTTTAAGCTGTTCCAGTAGGCATTCTTTAGAAGTTTTTCTTTATCTTTTGATAGTATCCCATTTATACATATTGGTCCCACTGTATGTACTACATATTTTGCTTTTAGATTACCACCTGTTGTTATAACAGCTTCTCCTGTTGGTAAACCGTTTGGATATAGAGTTTTTCTTATTTTTTTACATTCTTCTAAAATTTCAGGACCACCTTTTGAATGGATAGCCCCATCGACGCCGCCACCACCCATCAAGGAAGAGTTAGCTGCATTTACTATTCCTTCTGTATCTTCCTCAGTTATATCTCCTATTTTTAAGACAATATAACTATTTTTGACTTTTGTTTTTACCATTTTTGACCTTTAGTTTTAATTTTTCTCCTATAAAATTATAATGATATGACTTAAAAATTTCATAAACGGCGGTAAAAGATGGAAATATTGGATATTTTTTCCCTTGAGGATTTCAAAGAAAGTATACCATTTACAGCTATAGGTGCGAGAACATGTTACTCTTCAGGAGATTTAGATTACCTGTTGAGGGATCCAAGGGTTGTAAGTAAGGAAGATAGGGCAAAGTTTTTATCAAAACTTGGAAATTACAAACATTTCAGCGTCTTTGGTCATTCTTTTGCCTATAAAGACCTTTCAGATGTTGATGAAGAGATATTAGACAGGTATATTGACTCCTCTTTGAAAGGAGTGGATAAAGCAGACAAGGCAAAAATTCTATCTATGAAAATAGGTGCAACCTATTTTAAGTCCCATTATAACCCTAAATATCCAACTGTTATTGGTGTATCACTGAGACATTATTTAGAAAAACTCCTTGAGAAGGATGAAAAAGAGTATTTTGAGACTTTTGAAAAGATGGCTGAATATGATATTCCAATAGAACCCCTTGGAAAAGAAAAAAATGTAACATTAATCGGATTGGTTAAAGAGTATGATGGTTATGCCGTTTTTTATATAGATAATGTATCAAGAACAATGACCCATCAGCTTGTTAGACATACAGCACTTAATTACTCACAGAGAAGTCAGAGATACGTTAAAGAAGATAAGAACAGACTTGTTATTCCACCATCTGTTGAAAATGCAGAATGTGAATTCCTTTCAGAACCAATGGTAAAAGGGTTTCATAAAATATTAGAGTTTATGGCCTATTTTATACAGGAATCTGACGCAAAGGAGAATCTGAAAAAAGAAGCTGTTAAAAGAATTGAGGATTTTATTAAAACAGCCCCTTATAGAACAAAATTGTCAGATATATTTGAATATGTAGACCAGGTTGCTGAGGCTGTTTATGATTATGCTGTTTATTACTGCAAAGTAAAAAGAGAAGATGCCCGTTTTATACTTCCCCATGGAAGAAAAACCACAATTGTAGTCTCAGGTACACTTAGCTGGATAAAGGATTTTATAGAAAAAAGAACAGACCCACATGCTCAATGGGAAATAAGGGATGTAGCTAACCAGATGAAAAAACTCCTCATTAAAGAGGGTGTTTTTTAAGGATGATAAAACAGAAAATAAAGTTAATAAAAAGATTCAAGGAAATAAGTACAACCCTCTCTAAACTTGGTTTTTACAATGCCTATGAGTACTTTAAAGCTCTTTTTGGTTTAGAAGTAGATGAAACTAAAAAACCCCAGAAGATAAGGGAAGCTTTAGAACATTTAGGACCATCTTTTATAAAACTTGGGCAGGTTTTAAGTACAAGACCTGATTTAGTTCCACAGAGTGTTATTCAGGAATTGATAAAGCTTCAGGATAAGGTAGCTCCAATAGATTTTTCTGTTATAGAAGAGATACTCAGAAGAAATTACGGAGATAGACTTTACCAGATTTTTTCATTTATCGACCCCCAGCCTTTAGCTTCTGCTTCAATTTCCCAGGTTCATGTAGGATATCTGTCAACAGGTGAAAAAGTAGCTATAAAAGTAAGAAGACCAAATCTAAAAGAGATGATAGAAACAGATGCCCAGCTTATGCTTTCAATTATAAATTTTTTAGAAAAGCATTCAAAAACTGTAAAAGAGTTCAATATCAAAGGGGTTATATATCAGTTTAAAAGAACAACACTAAATGAAGCAGATTTTGAGATTGAAGCCCAGAATATAAAGATTTTTCAGGAGAATTTTAAGGATTATCCAGATTTTTATGTACCAAAATGTTTTGAAGATATATCAACTTCTGAAATATTAGTTACAGAATTCATAGAAGGAACAAAGATTTCTGATATAAAAACTTTAAAAGAAAAAGGTTTTGACCTTAAAGTTTTAGCTGAAAAACTGACGGATGCCTATTTCAAAATGGTTTTTAAAGATGGAGTTTACCATGCTGACCCTCATCCGGGAAATCTGTTTATTATGGATGATGGTAGGATATGTGCGGTTGATTACGGTATGGTTGCTTATCTATCAAAAACAAAAAAAAGGTACTTTTTTGACTATATTGTAGCTGTTACAACGTTGGATATAAACTTAGCTCTCCAGTTTTATGAAGGTTTCAATATGTTTACACCTTATACAGATTTTTCTAACTTTGAATCAGATTTACAGTTTTTCCTTGAAAAATACCACAACAAAAATCTTGAAGAGATAGACCTGAAAGAAATGATTTTAGACATTATAGAGTTTGTAAGAACAAACAGATTAAAGCTTCCAACGGATATAGCTTATCTTGGAAAGGCAGCTATAAACTTGGAAGGTACTGTAAGAGAATTGGATCCAACTTTTAATCCAACACAAAGACTTAAAAAATTCGTTGCTGTTTCAACAAAGGACTATTTTGTTGAAAAGTTAGGTGAAGTCAGAGATTCACTTGAACTTGCATTTTACGCTATTTTTAAAATAGAACACGCTTATAGACTTTTGATAAGAGAAAGGATAACATTTCAGGTTGTATTCAAAGATTTAGAAGAGCTACAGCTATTTTATAAAAATCAGATACACAAAATAGCCTATGTTCTCCTGTTTATAGGTGTATTGATATCTGTGCCTTTGTTCAAAATTGCAAAAATGGAAACAGTTTCTGACATTTTTTTAGCTATATCTGTATTTTTAGGTTTTTTTGCGATTTTTAAAATACTTAGATACTGAAACCATTCACAAAAATTTCACGAGGGGAGGTTTAGACTATATACTAATCGAATAGGTGAAAACGTTCCCAAGCAGCGCCAATGTTTTCTCCTAAAACCTCCTCCCCTTTTCTTGCTCCCTTTTGGGAGCTTTTTTTATTTTTCTTCTAAAACCTTCCTCATTAGCTCAACAGGTGCCTCTTTTTTTGTCCAGATTTCAAATGCTTTAGCTCCTTGATATAGGAGCATAGGCAGTCCATCCTGCCAGAGACACCCTTTCTCTTCTGCTTTTTTTATTAACTTTGTCTTTTTATATATTATATCAACAATTATATGTTTTTTCATAATTTTTTCATAATCAAATAGTTCCCTGTCTTCATCTTTTAGACCTACAGACGTTGTGTTTACAATTACATCAACTTTTTCTAAATGTTTTTCTATATCATCTAAATGAATTGGTGTAATGGTGTCTTCTATAAACCTGTTTAAGCTTTTAAAATCTTCTATAATTTTTTCCGCTTTAGAAACTGTTCTGTTAGCAATAAGTATAGACTTTGCCCCTTCTTTAACAAGACCATAAATTACAGCCCTTGAAGCACCTCCTGCACCTATTACAAGAAAATTTAAATCATGTATTTCTTTTTTTGCTTTCAAAAGGAGTTCCTTTAGTCCTGTTATAAAACCATATGCATCTGTGTTATAAGCCTTTAGATAGCCATCTATGTTTTCTATAGTGTTTGCAGCTCCAATATATTTAACTTCCTCTGAAACTTCATTTACATACTTTATAACTTCTTCTTTGTGGGGGACTGTAACATTAACCCCTTTTATTGAAAGAGCCTTTATACCTTCTACAGCTTTTTCTAAATCTTCTGGTTTCACATGGAAGGGAAGATAAACAGCATTTATACCTGAAGCATGAAAAGCGGCTGTTTGAAAAATAGGAGATTTTGAATGTCTTACAGGATAACCTAAAATACCGTAAACTAACGTTTCTCCGTTTATCTGCATCTTATATGTTTAGCTCAAATTTTTTCTGACCTATATGAACTGTTTTAACCCATGGAAGGAACTGCTTTATTGTGACAATAATAACATCCTTCATCGTAATATCAGGAATAGGGCAAGTGCTACATTCTCCTAAAAGCTCAAGGTACACATCACTATCTTTTACAGCTACTAATTTAATATCTCCTTTATCTACAGCTAAAGCCGGCCTTATTTTTTCCAGAACTTCTTCTACTTCCTGTTCCTTTGTTTTTATATTCTCTACCATCTTAAAACCTCTTAAGGGGTATTTACTGAAGCTTTATTTGAAATAGTTTCTTTAAGTTCCTGAAAGAAATCTTTTTGTTTTTCTTCTGGTATATCTAAAACAGTAAAAGCACCTTTTATTGTAAGCCTTTTTAATGCTATATCTTCAATTCTATTCTCATAAAAGTATGAGAAGTATTTCTTTATTACCTTTTCACTTTCAGGAAACTCTTCAAGTATATGAAAAACCTTTGTTTCCTCGTTTATTTTCACCATTTTCTAATCCTGTGTTTTTTTTACATAAAATACAAAAATACCATCTTCCTCTTTGTATCCTAAAAACTCATTTCCTGTTGATTCACACCAGGCAGGAACATCCTGAATTGCCCCTTCATCATCTGCTAAAAGTTCAACAATCTGTCCTTTTTTAGCCTGTTTCATAACCTTTGCAAGCTCTGTTATAGGTATAGGACAGAACGTCCCTGTTGCATCGTGAACAATATCTGGCTTTATTTTATCTAAATCTACATTAGTCATTTAAATCCTCCAGCTTTCAAGTAAAGTTTCTTCAGGTTTTTCACCTAAAATTATACCTTCTTTAACATCTTTTGATAAGTCTGTTTCAGGTGCTCTATACCTTATGTTTATCTTTCCCTCTTCATCTGTTTTACAGTATCTGGCAACAAGGTCAGATATCTGTTTGATTTCCTCTTCTGTTAAATCTCTGTCTTCTATAGGTTTTGCAATTGCTATAGCCCCTTTTCCCACAGGTTCAAAATACCAGTATTTCTTTTTTAGACCTTTTATAAAGTTACCTTCACCTTCATTTCTTGAGATAATTACTTTTGTTCCAGATGGGAGCCTGAAATGTCTTCCTATAGTAAGGAGATATAAATCGTCTTTTGTGATAAATCCCTGAACTGATACAGTTTCCATATATTTTCTTGCAAAGTTCTCATCAGTTAAATAGCAACAACCCCCTGCAGGTTGTTCAAACTCATCTATACCAAGTTCTTTTGCAAGTTGGAGTTGTCTTTTTCTGCTTCTACCAACAATACCTTCAAGCTTATTCCTATCTATCCAGCCTTTTTCTTCTGGTATGGTAGGAGGGAGAACCTTTGCAGAAAGAGGCTTTACAACAAGCCCTTCTACGCCGGCTTCCCTTTCTATAATTTTCATAGCTTTTAAGTGCTGGCTCATAGGTCTCTGATTAAGAACTTCACCAGAGATGATAAAATGAGCACCTTCTTTTTCCATTATCTCTTTTGCTTTTTTGTACATGAAGGCTCTGCAGTCTATACATGGGTTTATGTTTGCACCATATCCGTATTTTGGATTCTGGATAATATCAAAGTACTCTTCTGATATATCTACAATCTCTATTTTAAAGCCGTACTTTGCTGCATATTTTAAAGCTGGGTTCATATAGTGGGAACCGTCTGGTTTCTTTTCACCACGCCTTCTTTTAGTCTCAGTTATACAAAAGCCTGTATAAAAATGTACAGCAAGAACCTCTATTCCCTGATTCTGTATAAGCTTGATAGCCAATGTGCTATCAAGCCCACCTGAATATAAAGCTACAGCCTTTATTTTCTCTTTCCTTTCCATTTTTCCCTTTTAACCGATATGTTCTAAATCAAGTCCTTCTTCTTCCTCTTCTTCTATACAGTCAGGGATTTTATTCGCTTCTTCTACTCTTCCCTGTTTCAAAAGATAGTCTTTTATAGCAACATGCAATGTTTCAAGACCAAGGTTTGTACAGTGTATTTTTTGAGGTGGTAATCCCCCAAGTTCTTCAAATATCTCCTTGTAAGTGAGGTTTAATGCATAATCTATCGGTTTTCCTTTAACCATTTCCGTTAAAACAGATGAAACAGCTATAGCTGAACCGCAACCAAACGTTTTGAATTTTACATCTTCTATAACGTCGTTTTCTTTGTTAACTTTTATTGTAAAGAGCATTGCGTCACCACAAGAGGGGTTTCCGCACTGCCCGTAACCGTCTGGATTTGGAATCTCACCAAGGTTCCTTGGATTCATAAAGTGATCCATCACTTTTTCTGTGTATTCAAACATTTTAAAAACCTCCTTAGGCTATTTCTCTACCGCCTAATTTATATTTCACACTCTTTTTACTCAATGAGTAATATCATATCAAGATTTTACACTCTTTTGTGGTGTTTAACCTGGAAAAAAGTGGATTCAAAAAAAACATCTTAAAAATCATACAATTTGGAATAGTAAGCTATTAAACATATAATATTATAATCTTTGCAAAACCTTAGATAAAAATACTCAGGAGGAAATATAAATGGGAATGACATTAACAGAAAAAATACTTGCTAAACATGCAGGAAGGGATTTTGTAGAGCCAGGAGAGCTTGTAACAGTTAAGGTTGACCTTGCTATAGCAAATGATATAACAGCACCTCTTGCTATAAGACAGCTTGAAAAGTATGGTATAGATAAAGTTCATGACCCGGATAAAATAGCCCTTGTTATGGATCACTTTTTTCCACCTAAAGATATACTTTCAGCTCAACAGATAAAGATATCAAGAGATTTTGCTAAAAAGATGGGAATTAAAAACTACTTTGAGGGTCAGGATTCTGGAGTTATGCATACAATACTCCCTGAAAAAGGATTCATAGCACCTGGGGATCTTATAATGGGAGCTGATTCTCACACATGTACATACGGAGCACTTGGAGCATTCTCAACAGGGGTTGGTTCAACAGATATTGCATATATATTTGCAACAGGCGAAACATGGCTCAAAGTTCCTGAAAGTATGAAGTTTACATTTTATGGAAAAAGACAGAAATGGGTTGGTGGAAAAGATTTTGTTCTAACAGTTATTGGGAAGATAGGTGTTGATGGTGCCCTTTACAGGGCTATGGAGTATCACGGGGAAGCTATAAGAGACCTCCCTATAGAAGAGAGGTTAACAATAACAAATATGGCTATAGAAGCAGGTGGAAAAAATGCGATAATGGAAGCAGATGAGAAAGTTTTAGAATGGCTAAAGGATAAAACAGATAAACCTCTAAATATGCTAAAAGCAGACCAAGATGCAAAATACTGCTGTGAGTATGAGTTTGATGCTTCTAAAATAGAACCTGTTGTTGCAGCTCCAAATCTTCCTTCAAATGTAAAACCTGTTTCTGAAGTTGCAGGAAAACCTATAAATCAGGTTTTCATCGGTTCATGTACAAACGGAAGAATAACTGACCTTAGAATAGCTGCCCAGATATTAAAAGGAAGAAAAGTTCACCCTGATGTTAGATGTATTGTTATACCAGCTTCTGATAGGACATACAAACAGGCTATGCATGAAGGAATCCTTGAGATACTGGCAGATGCAGGATGTTTAATAAGTACATCTACATGTGGTCCTTGTCTTGGTGGACACATGGGAATCCTTGCCGAAGGAGAGGTTTGTGTTTCTACATCCAACAGAAACTTTACAGGAAGAATGGGACATCCTAACTCAGAAGTTTATCTTGCAGGTCCGGCGGTAGCTGCAGCTTCAGCAGTACTTGGAAGAATAGCCCATCCTGAAGAGGTTGTTGGAACAAAGGCTGAGGCATTAGTTTAATTAATGCAATAAAATAGGAGGGTAGCACGATGGCTTTTTGGGATGCTGTAGTTAGGGTTTTAGTAGGCTCTATTCTTATCTGGTTAGGTATAGAGAACAAAGGAGCATGGGTTGTTGGTGAGGTTGTTGGTTTTGTACTTATTTTTACAGCGATACTTAATTTCTGTCCCCTTTACAAAATTGCAGGGATAACATCTAAAGCTCAGGAGCAGGAAGCAGCTTGATTGGTAAAAGAGTTTTAGCTTTGGACGTTGGAAATAAAAGAATTGGGGTCGCTTATAGCGACCCTTTAGGTATTTCTGCAAATCCTCTTCCTTTTATTCAGAATGATGAAAAAGTTTTTGAAAAAATAAAAAAGATAATAAATGAGTACAATATAGGAAAAATTGTAGTAGGCCTTCCTTTAACACTGAAAGGGGAAGAAGGAGAACAGGCAAAAATAACAAAAGAGTTTGTTGAAGAGCTAAAAAAACATATCTCTTTACCTGTTGAATTTGTTGATGAGAGATTTACAACCTCTTTAGCTGAAAGACATTTAAAAGAAACAACAAAAAAAAGTAAAAGAAAACAAAAGTTAGATAGCCTTTCAGCTGTTTATATTCTAAAAACATACCTTGAATCCCAGCAGTTCAAGAATGGCTAAAGTGTACAGATATTTCTTTTTATTCATTTTTTCTTCTGTTTTTATATCTTCTTTGGTTTCTTTTCTGTGGATTAAAAACCAGATATACAGAAAAAAAACTGTTTATCCTTCTGTCAGTATTGAAATAAAAAGAGGAACTTCTCTAAAAGAAATATCAAACTTATTGGAAGAAAAAGGAATTATAGACAACAGATTTATTTTTTATGTTTATGCGAGGTTTAAAAAAAAGGTTCTTAAAGCAGGACATTACAGGTTTTCTGGAAATATCAGTATATATGATGTGTGGGATATCCTATACAGAGGAAAAGAGCATTTAAAACCTTTTACTGTATATCCCGGGGATACCCTTTTTGATATTGGGAAAAGGTTAAAAAAGGAGTTTGGTATAGATGAATCTATTTTTCTTTCTTACGTTTTTAATGAAAAAAATGTAAAGAAGTTTTCCCTTGAAGGAAAAACGTTTGAAGGTTATTTCCCTCCCGAAACTTACTATTTTAGAGAAAATGAGAGCCTAAATAATATTGTTTCCCAGTTTATAAAACTTTTTAAAGAGAAATATTTACCTTTTAAAAAAAGAACAAAGGAATTTCCTTTTTATGAATGTATGATAATCGCATCTATGGTTGAGAAGGAATCCTCCCTTGAAAAGGAAAAACCTATAATAGCAGGGGTTATCATTAATAGATTAAAAAGGGGTATGCTCCTGCAGATAGACCCTACTACTATATATGCATTAAAACTTGCAGGAAGATGGAATGGAAAACTTACAAAGGAAAATATTCATTTCAACTCTCCGTATAATACTTATGTTATAAAAGGACTACCACCAACACCTATATGTAGTTTCTCAATCAGTTCACTGAAAGCTGTTATAAACTATAAAAAAACAGATTTTCTGTACTACTTAACAAAAGATGGGAAGAAGCATATTTTCTCTAAAACGTACAGAGAACATATAAATGCACTAAAAGGAATAAGGAAATGAAACTCCTTTACAGATATGTACTGATAAACATTCTGAAAAATTTCTTTATGTTTATACTCCTATTTTCTGTTATTATTATATCTTCCCAGTTTATGCATCTTCCATCTGTTGTTTATTTTATGAATATCTTTCAGTTTTTTAAGCTGATATTTTTTGTTAATTTTTCTTTTTTCAAATACCAGCTTTTGTTTGCATTTTTTCTTTCGTCTGTTCTTGTTGGCTATAACATGAGAGAAAGCAGGGAGCTCCATGCTGTTTATGCTTCTGGAATTTCAAAAAGACAGCTTTTAACACCTATTATGTATCTATCTGTTGTTTTTACACTTTTTGCTTTTATTGTTTCCTTTTTTATTGTTCCCTATGCAAATAGGGAAAGGGCTAACTTTATAACTGTAAATGTTAAAAGATACTTTTTGGAATCTATTCAACCTAAGAATTTTTCAAAGATATCTTCAGATATTGTTATATATGCTGAGAAGAAGGAAAACAAAAATATAGACAATCTGTTTATTTTTATGCAGAAAAAGGGGCAGGCTATAACAGCGCAAAAAGCTAAATTTGTTGGTACAAACCTTATACTAAAGAATGGTTTTATCCAGATTCCAGACAAAAATGGTTTTAATATACTATTTTTTAAAGAGTATATTTTTAATCTTGATGTTAAATATATGAAAAGATACTCTATGGAAGATTTTGAGAATAAAAAACTATTTGAAATAGTTAATTCAAACGGAAAAAAGAAGTTCAAAGCTTTATCTATACTTTCCGATAGATTTGTCTTTGGAATACCTTTTCTGTTCATAGGTTTTATTGGATTTTTAATAGGTATCCAGAGTTTCAAAAGTAGGGAGTTTGTTATATCAGTGGTTATTTTAATATCTATAGGTTTTCTTTTAATTAATTTTATATCTATAAAACTTGTTTCGCAGGGACATCTACCTTTTTATATACACCCTATCTTGATAATAGGCTATTTTTATTTTGTGTTAAAAACTGTTCAAAAAAGAGATTAAAAGT
>CAYTOE010000032.1:0-13945 GCA_964439255.1 uncultured Aquificales bacterium | reverse complement strand
TCATAAAAATTCCCCCTATCTTTTTAATATTAAAAACCCCAATATTGTAAAATAAATTATTGACTTTATGAAAATACAATATTAATTTGTTATCAGTAATCATTATTAATAAGGAGAAAAATATGAACAGAGAAAAAATTATCATATTCGATACAACATTAAGAGATGGTGAGCAGGCACCTGGATTTTCTATGACTGTAGAAGAAAAAGTTACAATGGCAAAACAGCTTGAAAAGTTAAACGTAGATGTTATAGAAGCCGGTTTTGCAGCTGCTTCACCTGGTGATTTTGAGGCTGTAAATACTGTGGCTTCTTCTATAAAAAACTGTACAGTCTGTTCACTTGCAAGGGCTCTGGAACATGACATTGAAAAAGCAGGAGAAGCTTTAGCACCAGCTGAAAGAAGAAGAATCCATACATTTATAGCAACATCACCAATCCATATGGAATACAAACTTAAGATGAGTCCTGAACAGGTTCTTGAAAGAGCTGTAAAAGCTGTAAAATTTGCAAGGAACTTTACAGATGACGTTGAATTCTCAGCTGAAGATGCTTTTCGTTCAGAAAGGGATTTTCTCTTTAAGGTGTTCGAGGCTGTTATAGATGCTGGAGCAAGAACGATAAATGTTCCTGATACTGTAGGTTATGCTATGCCTGAAGAATTCGGACAGTTAATAGCAGATATAAAAAATAACGTTCCCAACATAGATAAAGCCATTATATCTGTCCACTGTCATAATGACTTAGGTCTTGCGGTTGCAAACTCCCTTTCAGCAATAAAAAATGGTGCAAGACAGGCTCATGTAACGATAAATGGAATAGGAGAAAGGGCAGGAAATGCAGCCCTTGAAGAGGTTGTTATGTCCTTGAAAGTAAGACATGATTACTTTAATGATGTTTACACAGAGATAAACACAAAAGAGATATACAAATCAAGCAGACTCCTTTGCAGAATAACAGGAAGTTTTGTTCAGCCAAACAAAGCTATTGTGGGAGATAATGCCTTTGCCCATGAAGCAGGAATACATCAGCATGGATTACTTGCCCACAGGGAAACTTATGAAATTATGAGAGCTGAAGATGTTGGTGTTCCAGCATCAAAAATAGTTCTTGGAAAGCACTCAGGAAGACACGCATTTAAAACAAGACTTGAAGAGCTTGGATATAAAAACCTATCGGATAATGAGATAGATAGATTGTTTATTAAGTTCAAAGCTCTTGCTGATAAAAAGAAAGAGGTATTCGATGAAGATATTGAAGCTCTTCTTTTTGATGAACTTTTCAAAAAGTATGAAGAAGTAAAGCTTGTTTATTTCCATATCTTAAGTGGAAACAGTGCCATACCATCATCCACAGTTAAAATAATAAAAGATGGAGAAGAAATAACAGCTTCTTCCCATGGAGATGGTCCTATAGATAGTGCTTTAAAAGCCCTTGAAAAAGCCCTTGGAATAACAGGAAGGTTAAAAGATTACACAATACGCTCCTTAAGTGCTGGAAAAGATGCAATGGGAGAAGTAAGGGTTATGGTTGAGTTTGATGGGACTACAACATCAGGAAAAGGAGCATCAACAGATATTATAGAAGCCTCAGTTAAGGCATATCTTGATGCCTATAACAGGTATGTAGCAAGAAAAACATTTATTGAAAATAGAATAGCAGGTGGCATATAAAAAGGAGGTTTCATTGAAAGGTAAATTTTTAATATTTCTTTTTGTAGCTGTAGCCGCTATCGGTGGCTACGGTTACTTAAAAGGTATTATTGATTTTAACAAACCCCAGTTCATTTTTGAGAAAGAACCTACATCTGTAGGTTCAAAAACCCGTATAACATTTAAGGTTGTAGATACAAAACCTGGTATTAAGGAAGTTGATGTTTATCTTGTTCAGGGAACAAAAAAGATAGCTTTACTTGAAGACAGAAATTTTCCTTTTACCCTGAAGGAGAAAGAGTATGAATTGGACATCAATGTTAGAAATTACGGCTTCAAAGATGGAAAAGCCTCTTTGATTTTTATCGCAAAAGATAAATCCTATTTAGAAAACACAACCCAGATTCAGTATGATGTTAATGTTGATTTCACTCCTCCAAAAATAACTCTGATAGCAAGACCTCCAGATGTTAGAAATGGTGGTGCAGGTTTTGTTTTATTCAAAGCTTACTCTGACGATGTTGATTCAGCTGAGGTTAAAGTAGGCAACCTTTACTTCAAATGCTTTGATGGGATTGTTGAAAATCCCAAAATATACGGTTGTTCCTTTGGATATCCTTACTACTGGCTTGATAAGAAACCTATTGTTCTTTATGTAAAAGATAGAGCAGGAAATATCACAACAAAATTCATAAAGTACAGATTCATAAGGATAAAGTACAAAAGGTCAATCATAAATCTAACAGATGAATTTATTGAAACAAAGGTAAGACCCTTATCAGATAAAGAGATAGATGACCCAATTCTCCTTTTTAAGTATGTGAATGTAGAACTCAGAAAGAAAAATGAAGATGTTATCCACAGGATAACAAAACAGGTTTCAATACACCAGCCTCTTTTTACTGGCAGATTTTTACAGCTAAAAGGTTCTAAAGCCCTTGGAGGTTTCGCAGATTACAGAAAATACAGATACAGAGGGCATATAATAGAAGGAGCAGATGCTGTTCACAAAGGGATGGATTTTGCGTCTATAAGAAATGCTCCTGTTCAGGCTGCTGAAGACGGGATTGTTGTGTTTACAGGATTTTTAGGAATATACGGAAATACAATAATTATTGAGCATGGAATGGGGATATTTACACTGTATTCCCATCTTGCTGAGTTCAACGTAAAAAAAGGAGATAGGGTCAAAAAAGGTCAGGAAATAGCTTTAACAGATACAACAGGTCTTGCTGTTGGTGACCATCTGCATTTTGGTGTTCTTGTTCAGGGACTTGAGGTTACACCTTTAGAATGGATAGAAAAAAGATGGCTAAAAACAAGATTTTTAAATATATACACAAGACTAAAAAATCTTTACGGAGGTAAGTAGATGAAATTTTTTATTGATACCGCTGATATCAACGAAATCAGAGCAGCAAATGAACTGAGGATTTTAGATGGGGTTACAACAAACCCTACGTTAGTTGCAAAAACAGGTAAACCATTTATGGAAGTGGTTAAAGAAATTCTTTCAGAAATTCCAGATAAACCTGTTTCACTTGAAGTTGCAAGTACAGATTATGAAGGAATGATTAGGGAAGCTAAAATCCTCGCTGAGTTAGGAGAAAATGTTGTTATAAAAATACCTATAACAATAGATGGACTTAAGGCTGTAAAATACCTTGAGGATAATGGTATAAGAACAAATGTTACACTTATCTTCTCCCCAGCTCAGGCTCTATTAGCGATGAAAGCTGGAGCTTCATATATATCACCTTTTGTTGGAAGACTTGACGATATAAGCCATACAGGAATGGAGCTTATAGCAGACATAAAATCAATAATAGATAACTATGGTTTTGATTCTGAAATAATAGTTGCCTCTGTTAGAAATCCATTGCATGTAGTCGAAGCAGCAACTTTAGGTGCACATATAGCAACAATACCTTATAAAGTAATATCCCAGCTTGTAAAACATCCTTTAACTGATATAGGATTGGAAAGATTTTTAAAAGACTGGGAATCTGTTCCAGAAAAACCTTTTTAAAGAAAGAGATGAAATACAGAAAAAAAGGCATTAAGAAAGAACACCACATAATAGAAGATGGAGAAGAACTTTTAGAAGAACTATTAAAAAAAGGTCTTGTTGAATCGATAATCCCAGGAAGAATAAAAACCACTCCTAAAGGTCAGCCTGGAAACCCCAGGTTGACCTTCCAGTATGAAACTCACTCAGGTGCAAAACTTTTGCTTAAAAAAGGTTCAACAGTTCAGGAAGTATTTGTTATAACGTCAAAAAAACAACAACTTAAAGAGTTCATCCAGAAAAAGTACAGAAAAAGTTAAATTTTTTTTATATCCCTTACAAAAGCTATATTTCCTTTTCCTTCGTTCACAATATTGCAGGCATCAACACATTCGCCACACAGTATACAGGATTGAATTCCCCTATCAAAATCATCAATAGCAGCCATTTTTCTTGGGTCAAGCCCCATAGGACAGGACTTTATACATGCTTTACAATCAATACAGCTCTCTTTCTTAACCAAGAATGGCTTAAGTATGTGGTTAAAAGGAGTTATCTTATGATAAATCCCTGTTGGACAGTAAACTCTACACCATTTTTCACCTATAAAAACCTCAAAGAAAAAGAAACCAGTTACAATAACAAATCCAATCCACACAGGTATAAACGCAGGATTGGTTGGATGAATAAAAACCCTTAAGTCTGTTATCCAGTTAAAAAATAGAAGTGAGAATGATACAGCCATTAAGAAACTCACAACATAGTAAACAGCTCTTTTTCCTTTTGTTACTTTTTTAAAGTACTCTTGAACCTGTGCCACAAAACCACCTGGACATACCCAGCCACAAAAAACCCTTCCAGAAACAAGATTGGCAAGGATTATAAAAATAGCTATTACACCTATGATAACAACTATAGGTCTAAATGCTCCTGATAGATAAATTTCATGTCCAAAAATGAAAGATTCATTATGGGCTACATCCATTTTCACAATTTTAAAAGTAGGTAATGTTAAAAGGAGTAAAATAAAGGTTATATAAGAAATATTTCTGTATATCTTGAATCTGTTTTTAAACAACAAAATCCTCCCGAATATAGACTCAGAAAGTATTTGATGTTATTTTAAATAAAAAAGAGGTAGGGGATAAAAAAATCCCCTTACCTCACAACAATAGCACCGGCTGGGCACTCCTCAGCAGCACTGATGGCTTTTTTAGCTAAATCTCCTTCAAGGGTAAAAGCCCCGTTGGTTCTGTATTTTTCATTTATATTTGATGTTCCATCTGAATCTTCAATAAAAATCTCATGATAAGTTTCCCAGCAGATACCACAGGATGTGCAGAAATCTTTTTCTATATAAGCTTCTACCTTCATATCAGACCTCATTAGTTAATATTTACTAACCTAATAATAACATATAATATATACCTCAAAAAATCAACCTTTTTAGGAGAAAAAATGCCAAAAACAGAAGAGATACAGAAGTACATAAAAGAAAAAGGCCTGTCCTCTTTTTTCTTCTCAAGTAAGCCAAATGTTTTCTATCTTTCTTACTTCCATTCAACAAATGCCTACATTCTCCTTACAGAAAAGGAAAAATTCTTTATTACAGATGCAAGATACTACGAAGGGGCGAAAGAAAAACTGAAAAACTGGCAGGTTATTCTTTTAGGAGAAAAAGAAAAAAAGCAGATTCAACATCTTAAAGAAATACTTTCAGATTTAGGTGGAAGGAAAATCGGTTTTGAAAAAGATAGAATGACCATATCTTTTTTTGAAAAACTTTCAGAAGAAACAGATTTAAAGGACAGGTTTGTAGGATTTGAGAACTTTTTAGACCCTTTTAGAACAACAAAAACAAAAGAAGAGATAAAAATCATTAGAGAGGCTGTTGAGAAAACAGACAGGATTTATGAAAAAATCATTGAATATATACCAGAGGCTAAAACAGAACTTGATATAAGAAGGATGATTATAAATTTTATATTTGAAGAAGGGGGAACAGGAGAAAGTTTTCCAGCAATAGTTGCTTCAGGCAAACATTCTGCCATTCCCCATTATGAAACAGAAAACTCTCCATTAGAGAAAAACGCTTTACTACTAATTGATATGGGAATGGTTTATAAAGGGTACTGTTCAGATTTTACAAGAACAGTTATATTAGGAAATGTAGAACAAGAGCTTGAAAAAATATACAATATTGTAAAGGAAGCCCACGAAGCGGCGATAGAAAAGGTAAAAGCAGGAGTACCTGCTAAAGAAATTGATTTAGCAGCACGAAATGTTATTGATAAATACGGTTATGGGGAGTATTTTATCCATTCAACAGGACATGGGGTAGGAATTGAAATACATGAGAATCCAAGGATTAACAAAGATAACGATGAAATTATCAAAGAAAATACAGTATTCACAATAGAACCTGGTATATACCTACCAGGAAAGGGGGGAGTGAGATTAGAAAATATTGTTGTTGCAAGGAGAGACAGCTGTGAGATTTTAACAAAAACACCATTAGATTTAAAAAAAATATAGAAGGTAGAAAAAATGATCTCACTCGCCCTTTTATCAGACTATTTGGAAGAAAGTATAGATGTTTACAAAAATAAAGTTCTAAAAGATAAATTCCTCCTTGGAATGTTTGGTTCAGAAGAAAACCTGTACAGAATTATTTTTAATATCAGAGATTTTCTAAAGAAAGAGTTTGATAAAGATGAAGATAGTATAGAAAGGGATTTTGAGATATTAGGTAGATACCATGCAAAAAATAACGTTCCTTTCCAGACCGTTTTATATAGCCTGTATTTTATAAAAGATGAAATCTACAAAAGGCTTTTAGAGTCTGAAAAGTACCTTTTACTTACACCTATTCTAAGTAATTTCTTTGAGATAGCGATAAATGCCCATGCAAAAGGGTATCTTTTTAAAACAATAGATAAACATATAGAAGAATCCCTTGATATAACCCTTGGACAGAAAAGCAGATATGAAAAGCTTCATTTTTCATGGATGTTAAAATTTTTAAGATTTGTTAAGGGTGAAATAAGTCAGTATCCAAATATGGATTCTGAATCCTGTCCTTTAAACAACTTTATCAACAGTTTTGATTTCGAAGTAAAAACCGGTAATAAGCTTTTAATAGGAAAAGTAAAGAAAATACATAGTGATATACACACTTATGGAAAAAATCTACTTTTCTATATTAAGAACAACGAGTATATAGAAGGTTATTTTTCCTACAACAACCTGATAAATGCATCTTACAAACTTTTAAATTTTCTAAACAGTATTTATATACATTTTGAACAGAACAAAAAAAATATGTTTTTTGATGCTGTTATAAGGCAATCAATGATAAAAGCTACGTATCTTACTGTTATTAATATTTTAAATCTAAGGGTAATAAACAGATTTTACGGTGAAGAAACAGGCGACAAAGTTATAAAGGTTATAAAAAATAAACTAAATGAAATACTTGATTACAGGGATTATTCATTTATAAAAGGTTACTCAGGAGAGTTTTATATATTCCACAAAAATAAACCGGACAAAAAATACAGTTTTGCAGAAAAAATAAAAAAAGAGCTTGAAAGTATAACGATTGTAGGTAGTACTGACCTGAAATTTGGAGTTTCAATATCTGTTTTGGAGTTAGAAAAAATAACAAACAAAGAAGACCTCATAAAAGTGATAGAGTTTTCTGTAGATGAGGCAAAAAAGAATATCTCAAAAATAGTTATTATTGATAAAGAAACAATTCAAAAAAAGATTATTGAACGTATAAACAAAATAAATGAAACAATAATAACTGTAGAAAAGGCTTTTTCTGAGGGACATATAGAACTTTTTTTCCAGCCTATAATAGACCTGAAAACAGGGAAAACAGCCTTTTTGGAAACACTTGCAAGAATTAAGAAAGATAATGAGGTAATAACAGCAGAAGAGTTTATAAACCTTATCTATAATATGAAACTTATAAAAAAGTTTGACCTTAAGATACTTGAAAAAATATTAGATGAAATCCCTACATTGAAAAAATCTGGTAAAGAAATAACCCTTTTTATAAATGTGAGTCCAGCTTCTTTATCTTCAAGTGATTTTGTGAAAGAGATGATTTCCACTGTGGAAAAGGCAAAAAAAGAAAATGTTCATATAGTAATAGAGCTCACAGAACAGTCAGTTTTAGAAAATCCAGAATTTATAAAATTCCTTAAAGATGAGTACAACCTCAGATTTGCAATTGATGATTTTGGAACAGGCTATTCCTCAATGAGGACTGTACAGGATTTATCAATTTTAGGAATCATAGATTTTCTAAAGATAGATGGTACACTTATCAGGGATATATCAACGTCTGAAGAGAGAAGAAAATTAGTTGAATTAATCGTATCTTTTGCTAAAATACATGGTCTTAAAACAATAGCAGAATTCGTTGAGGACGATAAAACGGCAAAGATACTGGAGGAGATTGAGGTGGATTTTGGACAGGGGTTCTACTTTGGAAAACCGAAAAATATTGGAGAGCTGATTGGTGAGATTGATGGAAAATATACAGGAGTTATATAGGTTATTATCAGATGATATTAGGTTTTTCAACAGTTATAAAGAAAATTTCAAAAGAATATTTTTAGAAGAATTTTCAAAATTTGGAAAAGGGGATAAAGATAGGGAAAAGATTTTAGAAGCCCTATCTGACAGAATTTATAAACTTTTATTTTCTTTTGATAATTCTGACACCTTAAATCAGATTTATCTAATAGTATTAAAAACATTAGAAGATGATATAAATATAAAACCTGTTCTCTCAAAAACCCTACTTATATTCTTGAAAGAGTATATAGACCACATAATAGACACTGGAAAAAGTATAAATTATGTAAAAGCGTTTATATCCCTTATTGAGGAGTACCTTCAGGTAGTTGATAAAGCTTATGTTGATTATATAGAAAAACTGAGAAAAGAGCTTAAAGAAACAAAAGAAACAAAAAAACGTGATGAGCTTAAGACGGTTCTTGTCTTACTCAGAAATCTGAAAAAACATAACCAGAAAATAAATGTTATATCTTACTATGAGGAAGTCGCTATAAGATGTAAAGGCTCGATAAAGGATATATCTGTATACACAATAACGATGGATGTATCTGACTGCATGAAAAAAATCTTTAGAAAAGATAGACATGTATTTTTAAAAATAGGTCATAAAACAAAAGTTCTGAAATGTAGAGTCAGGGAGATTAACAGCTTTGAAGGGATACTTGTTTTAGATAATATGGAGCTTATAGAACTTCCCCAGGAAAAGAGGAGATTCTTAAGGGTAAGACTTAAAAAGAAACCAAAAACAATTCTAAAGGTTAATGAACATTTTATAGAGGGTATTATTGACGATTTATCAATAGGCGGTGCAGGTATATATATAGATGACACCTACGGATTGAAAGAGGGAAATATCGTAGAGGTAAAAATTCCATTAGGCGAAAGAAATCTTATTTTAGATAGTGAAATTATACATATTTCGAAAAAAGGACATCTGTACAAAATAGGCGTTCAATTTTTGAACCTTTTTCAGAAAGATGAAAACACACTTGGAGAATTTATAACAGAAAGGCAGTTTGAAATTCTAAAAGAGATTAGAAACTAACATTTATGATTTTTTATATTTTTCCTTTAAGTCATAAACGTTAGAATACCCAAAAACATTAAGGTTTATAATATGAATCTTATAATAAAAGGTCTTCTAAATGACTTAGATATAGAGCTTCCACAGATTGGAAAATTTTACAATGAATACAGAGAAATTAACTATATTTTTGTTAAAGAAGAAGATAAATATGAACGTGTATTAGAAGATTACGGGACGGAAGAGTTTAAATTTGCCGTTGGATTTCTTACAAATATTATTAAAAATATTGAAAACAAAGGATACAAAGTAATAAATTCAATTTTTGATGCAGCGGAAAGCTATCATGACCTTAAGTTATCCGTTTTTTATGGAAACAGAATATTAGAAAAGTTTAATGATGAAAAGGAAGAAAATATTCTTATAAGGACTGAAACATACAGAAGAATACTTAGTATTCTTATCTCTTTAGATGACAAACTTTACTTTATCAGATATCTAATCGATTACTCAAAACAGATAAAGGAGCTCCTCAGCCTTTATCCATTATTCATAAAAGAGATATATATACACTGTTCAGACTGGTACCAGTTTATGTACTATTACTACCTTTCCATATCTGGAGACAGTGAAAAAGCCATAGGATTTATTATAAAAAGTTATAACATCAGGAAATTTCTATTAGATGAAGGTTTAACTGATATCTTTGCTGGAAATACTATAATATTTATAGCAAACATAATAGGACTTTACGCCCAGTTGGAAGACTCCCTTATAACCCTTGCCATAGACCCAGAAGAGTACATTAAAGAGTTTTTAAAAGAGATAAAACTTCTTAAAGAATATCTAAATAAAAGACCAGAAAGGAAAGGCTTTTTTTTAAGGGGTTTTTTCAGAAAGTACTATAATGAACTTCTGACAAACATTTACGTTTTAGGTTTTTTGGAGGAACATAAAAAAGCTATTGAAATTTTACCTGAGATTGTAAACAAAGACCACTTATTAATGGTTAAACTTGATGAGCTTTACCACAAAGATATACCAAAAGAACGGTTGAAAGAAGAACTCCAAAAGATAAAAAATGAGATGGATATATACTTTAACAATATTCCCAAGAAAAAGCAGGAATCTTTGCTTTACGTTTATTACAATGTTCTGTTAGAAGTTGAAAATCCCCAAATAGTTTTAGGAGAGATTGAAGAAAAAATAAAAAAATACAAAAACAGTCTCATTTTAAGGGTTTCAAAAATAAAAGCATTAAAAAAGGCTGGTATGGAAGAAAAGATGAGAGAATTTGCAGAAAAAGTAAAAGAAGAGGCTATAATCCAGAACAACTCTTTTATTGTAAATGCTGTAGAAAAAATACTTTCTGACTAAAAAATCTCAAAGCTTACCTTTATATTTTTTCTTTTTACCTTCTCATACAAAAGCTTTAGAACAGGTTTTTCTTTAAAATTTTTGAGTACAATCTGAATAATATTCCTGCCCCTTATTTTAGACCTTTGACCGTAAAATGGACCTTCGTAATCCACAGATATATTTTCCTCAATAAGCCATTCTTCAAACAGCTTTGCTACATCTTTAATGGTTAAATCTCTTTTTTCAAAAGTTATGTATATATACCTGACAAAAGGTGGATAGCCAAAATCTTTTCTAACTTCAAGCTCATTATCATAAAAAATGGAAAGGTTTTTTTTCTCAATAGCTTTCACAGAGGACAAATCCTTATTATTTGTTATTAAAATGTATCTGTTTATAGCTTTTGTGTATGGAAGAAAAATATTTCTGAAAAATTTTTCTTCGCCCCTATAATCATTTATGTTCAGATAAAAATCTGGATAAACATTTAAAACGGTACTGAAACTTTTTGTAAAAAACTCCTTTCCTGAAAGAGAAACAGCTATCTTGACATCAGTCTGCTTTTCTTCCTCTATATAAGAGTAATCTATTCCAGAATTTTTCAATATTTCCTCTATTTTTTCAATTCCAAAACCTATTTCCCTTAAAGGATTTTCACAGTCGAGACAGTTTTTTATATACATGTACTTTTTACCGCATATATCACATTTTAAGAAAAACCTCTCTTTCTCTTTGTAAACTTTAACAGGTACATCGCAACGATTGCACATAACCTCCTGTTCACAGAGATCACAATAAAGGAAAGATGCGTATCCCCTTTTGTTTCCTATTATCAAAATATCCTCTGTTTTTTTAATCTCTTTTAGAATGATTTTTTTAACATCATCCACAGATGAAAAATTCAGTATTTTTAATTCAGGGCTTTTTAGATTAGAAAAAATATTTTTTTTGTACAGCCTTTTTAGAAACCCTCTTTTAACAGAGTAATAACTTTCCACAGAAGGAACTGAACTTGAAAAAATAAGGGTTATATCAAGTTTTTTACAGATTTCATAGGCAAGTCTCCTTGCGTCAAATTTAGGGGTTCTTTTTGATTTGTAACTTTCAGAATGTTCATCTTCTAAAATAATTGTTTCTAAATCTTTAACAGGAATGAAAAGTGAAGAATATGTCCCAACAACAATACATCCTTTAAGCTTTTTCAGTAAAAACCAGTTTTTAACCTTTTCAGTGTTGGGAATCCCATCATGATATAAAAAAACTTTGTCCCCAAATATACTCTTCAGTTCAGCATAAAATCTGTCAGCAGATTTTATATTTGGGAACACAACTACACTTCCCTTTCCTTTGATTGTATTGTTGCTTATTATCTGTATATATTTACTCAACCTTTTTTCCTGTAAATCTGAATCGTAAAGATAAAAACCTTTTTTTAGGTCTGGATATTTTCTAAATAATGGTTGTTTCAGATTTTTGGAAATTTCTTCTTTGAATATATAACTCTTTTTTTCTACAACTCCTTTTTTTATAAGGGTTTTTAACGTGCTTTCAGAAAAACCTTCTTCTTTCAGTTCTTCTTTTGTAACCTCTCCTTTTTCAAGGATAAATTTTACAAGCTCTTTTCCCCTTTTTGAAAGGGTTTCTATCTTATTCAGCTCAGATATCAGTACTGTATAAACTTTTTCTTCAAGGGTTTTTTTTATCCATCTTCCTGTTTTTCTGTTATAAACCCATCTTAAACCCTCTGGAATAGCATAATGAAAAAATATTCCAACAGGAGATATATAAAAATCAGAAATTGATTTTAAAATATTTACATAATCCTCTGTAAAAACAGGTTCTATATCTGGAAAATCAAAAATCTCTTTTACATGAAAATCAGGTTCTTTTTCAGAAATACCAACAATAATACCTGTTAATCCGAAGGACCTGAAAGGAACAAGAACTCTTCTTCCTATTAAATCCTCTTCAGGATGTTTTTCTGTATCTATTTTGTAAGTAAAAGTGGAAAAAGTTGCCACAGGAAGGGCAACATCTATAAACAGAAATTTTCCCAAATCTTACACCAGTTTTATATGATTTGAGATTTAAAATATTGGAAATTATTTTATTTCTTCAATAACAAAATTCTGATTTGTATATATACATATTTCTCCTGCTATCTTCATGGATTCTTCAACTATTTCTCTCGCAGACATATTGGTGTTCCTGTAAAGGGCAAGGGCTGCAGATCTTGCATACTCTCCACCTGAACCTATTGCAAGAACAGGTTCATCTGGCTCAATAACATCACCATTTCCAGATATAAGAAACATATTTTCCTTATCAGCTGCTATAAGAACAGCTTCAAGTCTTCTTAAGAGCTTATCTGTTCTCCAGTCTTTAGCAAGTTCAACAGCAGCTTTTAGCAGATTTCCTCTATATTTGTTCAGCTTTTCTTCCAATCTTTCCATTAAAGCAAGGCCGTCTGCTGCGCTACCGGCAAAACCAACAATAACTTTTCCATCTAAAAGTTTCCTGATTTTCTTTGCCTTTGATTTTACAACTGTGTTCCCAAGTGTAACCTGGCCATCACCGGCTATAACAGTTTCATTATTTTTTCTTACAACTAATATTGTTGTGCTTCTAATTTTTTCCATTTTCTAATCCTGTTTTCTCTTCTTTAACTAATTTTGGGTCGTAGAGGAATATCCTTTTTGCAAATAAAAAGTGTCTCAAATAGTAGTCTTTATCTATATCAGAAATAATAACCCTTCTACTCGCAGATGAAGCATGTATCATTTTTCCATTTCCTATGTAAATACCAACATGTGAAGGATATCTTGCGTAAGTCTGGAAAAAAAGTAAATCTCCCGGTTTAAGATTTTCTCTACTAACGGTAATACCGTACTCTGCCTGTGCCCTTGCAGTCCTTGGTAGATTGATACCAGCTAAAGCATAAACTTTTTGAACAAAAGCTGAACAGTCCATACCCCTTATAGAGCTACCACCAAATCTGTATCTAATCCCCAAAAAACCTATGGCAAAATCAATAACACTTTTCTGTATTTCAGGGGCTGGAACACCATCATCTAACATAACAGCTTTGTATCTTTCCTTTGCATATTTATTTTTTAATGAGTTGTAAAAAGTATCATTTTTAAAGGATTTTGGTTTTGCAAAAACTGAAAATGAGATAATAAAGAGGGTCAAAAAAACCAGATTAACTGTTTTTGACATTCTACAACCTCTGAGATGTATTATAGCCTCATTATACAACACTTCGGAAGATTTTTAGTGAAATTGAACAAATTTTTTGCCATTTAAAAG
>CAYTOE010000031.1:0-14273 GCA_964439255.1 uncultured Aquificales bacterium | reverse complement strand
CCACTACCTTCCAGTTTTTTATATCATTTCCAGCAAATTATATACCACAGCAAAATTTAAGTTTAAATCCTTTATATTTATTACATTTTTGGTCAATAGAATATTTTCCTTATTCTTGTTCGTAGAAAATAACAAAGTTGTAATTACATTTTTGTAACTTTTTGTATAAAACATAGATTTAAAATCAATAAAATCTTTTAAAATCAAATACTTACTTAGTTGGCACAGTCTATGCATATTACATTTACAAATCCAATCTGGAGAGAAAGATGGAAAAGCTTTTAAAAGTTTCTCAGGAGAGAAATAAAAGGCTAAATAAGATAGAGAAACTAAAGCAGCAGCACTCACCTGAAGAAGCCTGGGAAAAGCTTGAATACTATGCAGAAAAAGGTTTTTCATCAATTCCTGAGCATGACCTTACATACTTTTTTAAATGTTTTGGGATTTTTTACAGACCGGCAACCCCTGAAAGATTTATGCTCAGGGTAAGGATACCGGGAGGAAAGCTCAGTTATCATCAGGCAAAAAAATTAGGAGAGGTGGCAAAGAGTTACGGAAAAAACTATATAGACCTCACAACAAGAATGCAGGTTGAACTGAGATATTTAAGGATAGAGGATATACCAGTAGTTTTAAAAGAGCTTGAAAGTGTAGGAATAACAACATTTCAAACAGGGGTAGATAACTTCAGAAATATTGTTCAGGATCCATTAGATGGAGTTGCATACGACAACGTTATTGAAACATGGGATATTCTCCAGAAGATACAGGATATCTTTCTAAAAAAAGAGGAATGGATATGCAAGCTTCCAAGGAAGTTCAATATCTCAATAAATGGAAGTTTTTCAAATAGATGTAATGTTTACGGTCATGACGCCTGTTTTGTCCTTGCTGAAAAAGACGGAATATTTGGATTTAACGTTTACTTAGGTGGAAAGGTTGGAGCTGTTGCTAAGCCTGCTGGTATCTTCCTTTTAGGGGACGAAGTTCCCCTCTTTTTTGAATCATTAGCAAAGATTTTCAAAAAGTATGGTTTTAAAGATAGCAGAAATAAAAACCGCCTCAAATATATGATTGATGCTGTTGGAATGGATGAGATAGTAGATGCTGTTAAATATGAAGCAGGAAGAGATTTTCAGAAAGCAGGAAGAACATTAACAGAAATGGAGGGAGGGGAGAAAACAGGGAAGGTTCAGCTTAAGGATGGAACTTTTGCAATGCATATGGTTGTTCCTTCAGGGATATTTTCCGGAACGGCTATGATAGAAGCAGCTGAGGCTTCCAGAGAGTTTGGAAATGAGGAAATCAGACTGACTGTAAGCCAGAACCTGTATATTTTAGGAGTCAAACCTGAGAATATAGAAAAACTTTTAAATCAGCCTGTTTATCAGAATTACAAAAATGTAAACTCTCCATATTTCAATGATGTTATTGCCTGTGCAGGAACAGAGCACTGCCCATTTGGAGTTATCCCTAACAAACCTGATGCTATAAAAGTAGCTGAATATCTGACTGAAAAATATCCTCTAAGCCCTTCAGATGGAAAAATCAGAATTTACTGGTCTGCATGCCAGAAAGGATGTGGAATACATGGAAATGGAGATATTGGCTTTGTTGGTGTGAAGTTTAAAAAAGGTGGAGAAACTGTTGTTGGAGTTGATATGTATTACGGTGGAACAATGCAGGGAGAATCAGAGGAGGGAAAACTCCTTTTAAAATCTATTCCCCTTTCTCAGGTTCAGTTTTATGTAGAAGAGCTAATAAAAGAGTATATAAGGCTTAAAAAACCAAAAGAGAGTTTTGAGAAGTTCTATAAAAGAGTTTTATCTAAACTATCAAAGCAGGCTTTAGCCTTTCTTATCCAGTTTAACAATTTTGTAAAAAAAGAGTTCCCACATCTCAGGCTTGAGCTGACAGAAACAGTAATAGGGAAATCCTCTGAGGAGGAAGAGATTTTTGGATTTGGATTTCAGCTTTATAAAAAGCTAACAGGAAAAAATCCCTACTCAAGGGCAAACATCTTAGAGATATACGATGAGCCTCTACCTGAAAAGCCTTCAAAAATAAATCCTGTTTATAAAAAGCTTGATGATATTGTCCTGAAAATGATCCATAAAAATCCAGAAAAAAGATACAAAGTCTTCACTGAAATAATAAAAGATTTAACAGAGTAAGAGGTAAAAGATGGAAGAGAAAATTAAAATTGAGGGAAGCCCAAAAATAGGGCTTATTATGGCGACTTTTGGATTTTTTATTGGATTTGCCGCAGTTTCTCTTTATGGACCTGTGGCAAAAAACCTTAAGGAGATTTTAGGTCTATCTGGATTTTTAATGGGGCTTTTAGTTGCTGCTCCTAACCTTACAGGTTCACTTCTTCGTATTCCTTTTGCTGCATGGGTTGATAAGGTTGGAGGAAAGATTCCCCTTGCTACTTTATTGATACTGTCTGTTATAGGTATGGCAGGACTTTCAACCCTTTTATATCTATACTACCCAGAGCTTGAGCCATGGATGTACTGGCTTATTCTTTTCTTTGGATTTTTAAGCGGATGCGGTATAGCCACATTCTCAGTTGGTATTGCCCAGACAGCATACTGGTTTCCTGAAAGTAAACAGGGTTTTGCCCTTGGGGTTTATGCAGGGGTTGGGAACCTTGCTCCAGGACTGTTTGGAATGATACTTCCCTTTGCCCTTAAAGAGATAGGTCTAACAGGCTCTTATATAGCATGGTTTGGATTTCTACTTGCAGGAACTGTTATATACATACTTTTTGCTAAAGATGCTCCTTACTTTCAGCTGATAAAACAGGGCGTTCCAAGGGAGAAGGCTGTTGAGCTTGCAAAAAAATATGGACAGGAACTTATCCCTACAGGAAGTCTTATTGATTCCCTGAAAAACTCTGCGAGACATATTGAAACATGGGCTTTAGTTGCCCTTTACTTCACCTCTTTTGGTGGATTTTTAGCATTAACAGGATGGTTTATCGTTTTCTGGGTTCAGAGCTACGATATGGAGCTCAGACATGCCGGGCTTTTGATGGCTTTTGGCTTTTCACTCCTTGCCTCAGTTATAAGGATTTTTGGAGGCTGGCTTTCTGACAAAATCGGTGGGGAGCTTGTCTCTATTATCGCCTTTTCTATTGTTCTTATAGGAGCTATTGTTATTATTTTCGCTGAAAATGCAAGTTTTGGAATGTCTTTAACAGGTGAGATGCTTATGGGTGCTGGAATGGGAATAGCAAATGGAGCTGTTTTTAAACTTGTGCCCAAGTATGTTCCCCATGCAACAGGTGGAGCTGCTGGATGGGTAGGAGGACTTGGAGCTTTTGGTGGTTTTGTGGTTCCTCCTATATTAGGACTTTTTGTCCAGAACCACGGGGTTTTAGGATACTCAAAAGGATTTATCGTTTATGTTCTTTTAGCTATATCTGCCATTGTTATATCAGTGTGGCTCTGGAAAAGATACGGAAAAGAGATAAATAAACCAATAGAGGATTAAGGGGAGTAGTCATGGATAGAATAACAGCCCAGTGTCCATACTGCGGTGTAGGCTGTGGACTTGAGATAAAAAAGGATAAAAAAGGAAGATTTAAGATAACAGGGGATTCTTCTCACCCTGCAACAAAGGGAGATTTGTGCCTAAAGCCTATACCCCTTCCAAAAGTTATGGATATTGGAAGAGTTCCTTCTCCTTTATACAGAGAGAACAAAAATGATGAGTTCAGGGAGATAAGCTGGGAAGAGGCTATAAATATCATTGCAGAAAAACTCAAACAGAACAGTCCAGATGAAAACTACTTCTACATATCAGGACAGCTCACAACAGAAGACAGTTATGTAATAAACAAATTTGTAAAAGGATTTGTTAAAACAAACAATATTGATGCAAACTCAAGGCTGTGCATGGCTTCTGCTGTGATGGGATATAAAATGGCATTTGGCTCAGATGGTCCTCCTGGAAGCTATGAGGATATAGATGATGCTGATGCCTTTATCTTTGCAGGTTCAAATGCAGCATGGGCTCATCCTGTTATTTTTAAAAGGGTTTTAAAGAGAAAAAGGGAAAATCCTGACACAGTTATTGTGACAATAGACCCTGTCAGAACAGAGACAGCAGAAAAATCTGATATATGGGTTCCAATAAAACCAGGAACAGACACAGTTTTATTTAACAGTATTCTCTATCTCATATCAAAGTATAGATGGCTTGATTATGACTTTCTTATAAACCACACTGAAAACTTTGATAAAGCATTAGAAGAGGCAAAAAAATACCCTCCTGAAGTGGCAGCAAAGATATGCGAAATAGATGAAAAGTATATATACAAACTTGCTGAGATTTTCGGACACAGAAAAAAGGTTATCTCCTTCTGGACAATGGGATTAAACCAGTCTGTAAATGGAACAATGAAAAATATAGCCCTTATAAATCTTCACCTTGCAACAGGAAGAATAAATGAGAAAGGATGTCCATTTTCCCTTACAGGACAGCCAAACGCAATGGGAGGAAGAGAGGTTGGATATTTAGTAAATGGTCTTCCTGGATACAGAGATGTAAGGAATAAGGAAGATAGAAGATTTATGGAAGAATTCTGGAATATTCCAGAAGGAAGTATAAAAGAAAAACCGGGAACTACAATTGTTGAAGCAGTTGATAAAATGATCTCAGGAGATATAAAACTCCTGTGGATAGTCTGCACAAACCCTGCTGTTACCATCCCGAACCTGAACAAATTCTGGAAAGCCCTTGAAAACACATTTGTTATTGTTCAGGATGCATACATGACAGACACAGTTGATTTTGCAAATCTTGTCCTTCCAGCCTCCCAGTGGGGAGAAAAGGAAGGAGTTATGACATCTTCAGACAGAACTATTACCTATAACAGACCTTTCAGAGAACCTCCTCCCCAGTGCAAACATGACTGGCAGATATTCTGTGATGTTGCTAAAAAACTTGGATGGGAAGAGGCATTTTCCTATAAAACAGCAAGGGATATATTCAATGAATACAAAAAAACAACAGAAGGAAGGCTGTGTGATATATCAGACTGGGATTATGAAGACCTTCCTAAACAGTGGGGAGGAAAATGGTTATACAGAGATAAAAAATTTCCAACCCCAACAGGGAAGGCAAAGTTCAACCCTGCTGTTTTTGAACCTCCAGCAGACAAAGTAGAGTATCCCTTCAGTTTTATCCTGACAACTGGAAGGACAAAAAAGCAGTGGCACACAATGACAAGAACAGGGAAAGCCTACGAGCTTTTAAGGAATGAGGAAGAGCCTTTCATTATGCTGAACGAGGAAGATGCCTATGAGCTTGGCATCATAGACGGAGACTATATAACAATTCAGTCAGAAAGAGGAAAGATATACCTGAAGGCAAAAATCGGTGAGATAAAGGAAGGAGTGGCATTTGCCCCTTTTGGATATGGTAGGGTTTTCCACTTCCCAACGAATACTGTTGTTTCAGATGCGATAGACCCTATTTCTAAAGAACCAGACCTTAAATTTTCTTCTATATTCATAAAGGCAAAAAGCAGAAAGGTTTACAAACTATCTGAGGAAAGCATAAATGTTGTTCAGCAGTCTTACCCGAAAATAAAGGGAAGCCTGAACCAGATAATGGAAAAGCTATACACATACCTGTTTAAAAAATACCCTGAGATGAAGGATATGTTTGAGCAGGATATAAAGGAGCTTGCAAAACAGCAGGCAGAGCTTTTTGGAGCTTTTGTTGAAAATATAGAGAATTTAGGAAAAATAGAGAATCTATTAGATAGAGTTGTTAAAAAACATGTGGAGAAGAAGGTTCAGCCTAACCATTACAAAGCATTTAGAGAGGCATTTATAAAAGCATTAACAAATACCTGTAAACTCACCTATGCAGAAAGAGAAGCCTGGAAAGATATATACGAATACCTTTCAAACATCTTAAGCTCAAAAGAGAAAAAGCTATACGAGGAGAGATTGAAAAAAGTTACAAATTTGTAATTACAAATTTGTAATAAATATCTTTCTTTTTATTCCTCTACACATTAAAAATCTTTTATCTCAACAACTTATAAATTGGCATTTTTTTTGTAAGGAAATATCGAAAGATTAAGAATGGAGGTTCAGTATGAAAAAGATAGAAGCTATTATCAGGCCTTTTAAACTTGATGACGTTAAAGAAGCTATTTCTGAAATAGGGACATTTGGGATAACTGTAACTGAAGTGAAAGGTTTCGGAAGACAGAAAGGTCATACAGAGCTCTACAGAGGTGCTGAGTATGTAATTGATTTTTTACCAAAAATCAAGATTGAGCTTGTAGTTGAAGATGCTATGGTTGAAAAAATCGTTGAAGCTATCGTTTCTTCAACAAGAACAGGAAAGGTTGGAGATGGAAAAATCTTCATTATACCTGTTGATGATGCAATAAGGATAAGGACAGGAGAAAGAGGAGTAGAGGCTTTATAGAAAATAAAATTTTGAGGAGGTTTCGTAATGAGATTAAAACATCTAAGCCTGCTTTCTATGCTTTTAGTGCCGGTGATGGCCTTTGCTGATGAAGCTAAGCTTGATACCGGTGATACCGCATGGATGATTACAGCAACAGCTTTTGTTGTTCTCATGTCAGTTGGAGGTTTAACCCTTTTTTACGGTGGAATGACAAGGGCTAAAAATATAGTTAATACAGTAATGATGGTTCTTGGTGCCTATGCTGTAGCGATAGTTGTATGGACATTATGGGGTTATTCCCTCGCTTTTACAGATGGAGAAGGTGGTCTTTATGCTGTGGTTGGTGATTTAAGTAAATTTCTTTTAAACGGGGTTGATTATAAAGCTCTAAGTGGAACATATCCAGAATGGGTTTTTGCCGCATTCCAATCAACATTTGCAGCTATAACAATAGCTTTAGCTTCTGGTGCTGTTATTGAAAGAATGAAGTTCTCAACCTGGATGGTGTTTTCAATACTCTGGATAACTTTTGTTTATGCCCCTATAGCTCATATCGTTTGGGGTGGCGGTTTTTTATTTGATGCTGGTGCCCTTGATTTTGCAGGTGGAACGGTTGTCCATATTAACGCAGGGGTGACAGGTCTTGTTTTAGCGATTTTACTTGGAAAGAGAAAAGATTACAAAAAAACAGCCATTCTTCCTTCATCTGTTGTTTTAACATCCCTTGGAGCAGGACTTTTATGGTTTGGATGGTTCGGTTTTAATGCTGGTTCTGCTTTCGGTGCAAATGAAGTTGCAGGTGTTGCTCTTTTAACAACAAACGTTGCAACAGCAGCTGGTGTTCTCTCATGGATAATTATGGAATGGATAACAGCTAAAAAACCAACTCTTTTAGGTGGTGCATCTGGTGCTATAGCTGGTCTTGTTGCAATCACACCTGCTGCAGGGTTTGTTAATCCAGCTGGAGCTCTAATTATAGGGCTTGTTGCAGGTATTGTTGGTTGGTTTGGTGTTTTTGTTCTTAAAAAAGCCCTCGGTTATGACGATTCTTTAGATGCTTTTGGTATCCACGGTTTAGCTGGAATATGGGGAGCTATAGCAACTGGATTTTTTGCTCTTCAATCTCTTGCCTGGGATGGTTCACCATTACAGAATGGGGATAGAATGGGACAGATAATTGTTCAGGTAGAATCCGTTTTATTCACAATAGTATTCACAGCTATTATGACAGCGATTCTTTACTTTGTATCTTCAATTCTTACAGGTGGTGCAAGGGTTGACGAAGAGACTGAAACAATGGGTCTTGATGAAGCAACCCACGGTGAAAGAGGATTTAATTTATAATATCTAAGGGGCTGGTAATGCCCCTTTTTTAATAAAATTAAATCTAAGGAGGTTCTTAGAATGAAAAAACTTCTAAGTTTAGCAGCAGCAGGGTTATTGGCAGTGGGCGCTGCAAACGCAGGAACTTTAACAGTGGCGAATTCTGACATTGAAATGTCAGGTGGTGTATCTGCAGGTTATTTTTACACAAACAACATAGGAAATGATGCAAATAACGATTACTTTACTGTTTCATCTTTTGGTATTGATTTAACATCAAAGGTTAATTCAACAATCGGTTTTACAGCAGGTTTTGGAGCAAGCGGGCAACCTGATTTAATTGACGATTCTCAGCCACCATCTGCTGATTTTGAGGTGGAATACGCATGGGTAAGTATAAAACCTATTGAAAACCTTACTTTAGATGCTGGTAAATTAACTACAAATATAGGTTATGAGCTTTACCATACCTATGACAATCCAAACTATACATTTGGTATGGTATGGTATGGTCAGCCTTTTGTTTATGCTGGAGCAAGGGCTACATACTCAGTAACAGAAGATATTGATGTTTATGCAGAGTACAACCACGATGCTGGAGAAGCTTTTGCTCTTGGTTCAATAGGTTCTGTAGCAGGCATAGATTATGCTGTTTCTTATTATGATTACACTGCAAATAAAAATCTTGTTGATGTTGTTTTATCAACATCTGTAGCTGGAATTGATGTTGCTTTAAACGCTGATTACCAGTGGTTAGATGATTCGAAAAAAGTTTCAGGAAAAGATGACTCTGCCTATGGTGTGGCTTTATACATAACACCTGAAATATCTGAAAATGTTTCTATTCCTGTAAGACTTGAGTATATAAATCAGGGAACAAGTGATATTTACAAATCAGGAATCGGTGATAACGCATGGTCTGTAACAGTTACACCAACATGGTCTCCATCTAAAAACACATACTTTAGAGCTGAATTTGCATACGTTTCAACAGATAAAAAAGGTTTTGTTGATGATGATGGTTCTCAAGAAGACACAAGAATGTTCATCGGTATAGAAGCAGGCTTTAGATTCTAAAAACCCTAAAAACCCATCTGGAAGGGCATCCGTCCCTTCCTTTTTTTCTTTCTACTCAAAAAGGGGAGCGCTCCCGAAAGCGCAGGAAGAGGCCAATCCGGGTAAGATGGAACTTTAGGGCACTCCCATAGTTAGTATTTACTAACATTATAAAGCTAAAAATAGGAATAATCAATTGTGGTAAGATATTGAAAATATTTAACTGGAGGCAGAAATGCAGGGCGGTACAGAGAGTTTAATCAGTGCTTTTATATGGATGATTCTTTTAATTGGGATTTTTTACTTTTTACTTTACAGACCCCAGCAACAGCAGAGAAAAAAGCATGAGGAGTTTATAAACAATCTGAAAAAAGGAGATAAGGTTGTAACATCCGGCGGTATAATCGGTGAAATAAAAAGCATTTCAGATAAAACAGTTACCCTTAAAGTTTCAGAAGGAACAATGATAAAGATTCTAAAAACAGCTATAGCCAACTACTATCAAGAAGAACAAAAAGAGAAATCTGAAGGTTAAAAGGTAAACAGATGGAAAGACTTGTTGAAAAAGCTTCTGTTTTAATGGAGGCACTCCCTTATATAACTAAGTTTAGAGGTAAAACCTTTGTAATAAAATACGGTGGAAATGCTATGGCGAAGGCAGACCTAAAAACAGCCTTCGCTCAAGATATTTTACTACTCAAGTACATAGGTATAAATCCTGTAATTGTCCATGGTGGAGGCCCCCAGATAGGTGAAGTTCTTAAAAGGATGGGTCTTGAATCAAAATTTGTTGGTGGTTTAAGGGTTACAGATAGAGAAACAATGGAAGTTGTTGAAATGGTCTTGGGGGGACTTGTTAATAAAAATATCGTTATGCATATAAACAAATATGCAGGGGGACATATAAGGGCTATAGGTTTAACAGGTAAAGATGCAGGTCTGATAAAAGCAAAGAAACTTGATGTTGAGGAGTACTTCAGGAAAATAGGGGATTTTGTACCTACAGAGCTTCTTGATTTAGGGCATGTTGGAGAGGTTGAATTTATTGATACACAGATATTGAAACATCTTGAGGAAGATAACTATATACCGGTTGTTGCTCCTATAGGGTTTGATACTGAAGGAAACGCTTACAATATAAATGCAGATTTTGTTGCATCCGCAATAGCAGGAGCTTTAAAAGCTGAAAAGGTGATATTTTTAACAGATATAGAAGGTTTAAAGGATGAAAAAGGAATTACAATCTCTTCTATCACAGTAAAAGAGATTAATGAAATGATAAAAGGGGGTGTTATAAAAGGAGGTATGATTCCTAAGGTTAAGGCCTGTATAGAAGCCCTGGAACAGGGGGTTAAAAAGGCTCACATATTGGATGGGAGGGTGCCACACTGTGTTTTACTTGAAATTTTTACAACACAGGGGATAGGCACTGAAATTACGTTATAAAGTGGAAAAAAGCTTGAAAATAGGAGAAGCTCTAAAGAAAGCAGCTGAAAAGCTAAAAAAAGCCGGTGTGGCTACACCTGTAACAGACAGTCAACTTATACTTTCCCATCTTTTAAAAGTTCCACGGTGGAAACTTATAACAGAAAGAGAAAAAGCACTTCCTGAAAATATCCAGCTACAATTTTTTCTCCTTATTGAAAAAAGGGCAGAAGGTTTTCCTGTTGCTTACTTAACAGGGAAAAAACATTTTTATGGTCTTGAATTTGATATAGAAGAAGGTGTTCTTGTTCCAAGACCAGAAACAGAGATTCTTGTGGAAGAGGTATTAAAAAGGATACCAAAGGAAAAAAAATGTTCTGGTCTTGAGATAGGCACAGGTTCAGGGATAATCTCTGTATCTTTATTAAAAAATAGAAAAAAACTTTTTATGTACGGTGTTGATATATCTGATAAGGCAATTCAGATAACAGCAAGAAATGCTTTAAAGCACGGTGTTATAGATAGATTAAAAATTATAAAAAGTAATCTTTTTGAAAAAATACCAGAAAATATAAAGTTTGATTTTATAGTTTCCAACCCACCTTATATATCGGAAGAAGAGTACAGAACTCTTTCAAAAGAAGTAAAAAAAGAACCAGTAGAGGCTTTAATAGCAGGTAAAGAAGGGATAGAGTTTTACGAAAAGATTGTATCAGAAGGGAAAGAATTCCTTAAAGATAAAGGTTTCTTTGCCTTTGAAATAGGTTATAAACAGGGTGGAAAAGTTAAAAGTATCTTAGAAAAAGAGGGCTTCAAAGTAAAGATAATAAAAGACCTTCAGGGATTAGATAGAGTAATAATAGGAGAGAAAGGATGATAAAACAAAATTTAGAACTAAAAGAGTATCTTGAGATTGAAGGAGGAAGTCAGCTTTCAGGGACTGTTTATATTTCCGGCGCAAAAAACTCAGCTTTACCAAATATGGCAGCTACACTTTTAACAGATGAAGAAGTTATTCTGGATAACATACCTATGCTTCTTGATGTTTTCACAATGAAAGACCTGCTTAGATATATAGGTTCAGATATTAAAAAAATAGATAAAGGAAAGTACAGTTTCAGACTTAAAAATATAAATTCTCTACTTGCTCCCTATGAACTTGTAAGCAAAATGAGAGCCTCAATACTTGTTCTTGGTCCAATGCTTTCAAGATTCAAATATGCAAAAGTGGCTTTACCTGGAGGATGTTCAATAGGAACAAGACCTGTTGACCTTCATCTAAAAGCCCTTGAAAGGATGGGTGCTGATATAACTGTTGAACATGGGTATATAATAGCAAGGGCTTACAGTGGCTTAAAAGGAACAGAAATTAATTTTGAAAAAATCACAGTTACCGGAACAGAAAATATAATGATGGCTGCTGTTTTGGCTGAGGGAACAACGGTTATTAACAACGCTGCGAGGGAACCAGAGGTTGTTGACCTTGCCAAAATGTTAAAAAAAATGGGAGCTAATATAAAAGGTGAAGGAACATCAAGAATAGTAATAAAAGGTGTGAAAAGGTTAAAAGGGACTAAACACAGTATAATTCCAGACAGAATAGAAGCTGGAACTTTTGCTGTCTTATCTGCTCTTTTTGATGGAAAAATTGTTATAAAAAACTATCCGATAGAGTATCTTGATTATGTTAATCATGTGCTGAAAAAGATAGGAATATCTGTTATACCTATAAGTATGGATGAGGTGTATATAAAAAGAGAAAAAGAGCTTAAACCTATTAGTATAGAGACAAAAGAGTATCCCCTTTTTCCAACAGACCTGCAGGCACAGTTTATGACTCTTCTTTCTGTTGTAAAAGGAAAATCTAAAATAACAGAGAATATTTTTGAAAACAGATTTATGCATGTTCCTGAACTGAAAAGACTTGGAGCAGATATCTCTATAAAAGGAAAAACAGCTTATATTAACGGTGTGGATAAGCTTTCTGGAGCAGAAGTAAGGGCTACAGACCTTAGGGCAAGTGCAGCTATGGTTATAGCTGGTTTAATAGCAGAAGGAAAGACAAGAATTTACGATATTTATCACCTTGATAGAGGATATGAGGATATTGACTCAAAACTAAAGTCTCTTGGTGCTAAAATCAAAAGAGGTTATACAGAGTAAGCAGGAGATTTATTTTTTACAAGGTTTTTAATGACAATATCAAATTCCTCTAAATCTGGTTCTTCAAGGGTTTCAAGCTGCTGAAGTATGATTTTTGGGCTTACAAATTTGTCTCTCTCTTCTAAAAACTGTCTTTTTATGCATAGTTCAGGATTTGGTTTAAAGAATACAGATATTTTTAAAAAATCTTTAGCCTCACATAAAAATTTGTTTCTGCTTTTCTTTGTAAGATTTGTGTTGTCTATATAAACAATCTTTTTATCAGTAGTGATGAATTTTTCCTTTGCTATTCTGAGCAGTTTTAACTTTTTTTCTGAGGAGTACTTATAAGCTTCTCTGTATATTTTTCTCTTATCAAAGATTTTTAAATGAGGGTTTTCTTTTAGAAATTCATCAATTCTTATCTTGTCAAAAGATATATACTCAATATCAAACTGGTTGGATAAAGTTTTGTAAAGGGTTGTTTTTCCACTTCCTGACAAACCAATCGGCATTATTAAAATCTTCTTATCTTTATTTGCCTTTAAAATTTTTTCTAAAGCTTTCATGGCATCTGGTAAAATATGAAACAATTGAAAAAAATCAACAATGGGGATTGTGAATGAACAGGATTTTAAAAAGCTTGAAGCCTTATCCAATGGAAGAGTTAAACAGAATAAAATCCCAGTTGAGAGAAAAAAATATAAAAATATACGATTTTGGGACAGGAGACCCAAAAGAACCGACAGATGAGAAAATAAGAAAGGCTCTTATAAATGCTGTGCCTGAAATAAGCCAGTATCCTTCAGTTTATGGAAAGGAGGAATTAAGAAAGAGTATATCAAACTGGTTTAAAAACAGATTCCATGTGGAATTGGACTATAAAACGGAAATTATCCCATCTGCAGGCTCAAAAGAGGCTATATTCCATTTTCCACTTGTTTTTATAGACCCTGAAGAAGATAAAAAAAGGGTGATTTTTGGAACACCAGCTTATCCAGTTTATGAAAGAGGAACACTATTTGCCAATGGGATACCTCATCCTGTTCCTTTAAAAGAAGAGGATAAATTTTTGTTAAGACTTGATAAAATCGAAAAATCAATACTTGAAGAAACTAAAATTGTCTGGATTAACTATCCTCATAATCCAACAGGTGCAACAGCACCTTTATTTTACTTCCAGGAAGTTTACGAGATATGCAGAGAGTATGACATAATCCTGTGTTCTGATGAATGCTATACAGAGCTTTATTTTGATGAGAATAATAAACCTCCTTCAGCATTGCAGATAGGTAAAGAAGGTATTGTTGTTTTCCATTCTTTATCAAAAAGAAGTGGAATGACAGGCTACAGAAGTGGTTTTGTAGCAGGAGACTCTTCTATTATAACTGAGTACAGAAAGTATAGGGCATCCTTTGGTGTTGCAAGCCCAGATTTTATACAGTCTGCTGCTATAGCGGCATGGTCTGATGAAGAGCATGTGAAGGAAAGGCAGAGGATATTTAAAGAAAAGAGAGATATATTTATGGAGTTTTTGGATAAAATAGGACTTGATTATCTTTATCCAGAAGCAACTTTTTATATATGGATAAAGGCTCCTGAAGGTTACTCAGGCAAAGAATACGCTTTACATCTTCTAAAGTACGGTATAGTTGTTTCTCCAGGGGAAAACTTCTGTGCTGGTATTGAGATAAAAGAGGGTAGATGCCAGTCTGATTATTTCAGAATAGCCCTTGTTCCAACTGTAGAAGAATGTAAAGAAGCTATAAAAGTTTGGGAGGAAGCCCATAAATCCTTTATTTAATTGAAGCTATTATACCGGAAGACCAGTTTCCAGCATAATCCTGGGCACAAACCCTGTAGTATTTTTTATTTTTGTTGTTTATTTC
>CAYTOE010000030.1:0-14566 GCA_964439255.1 uncultured Aquificales bacterium | reverse complement strand
ACCAGTGGCAGGTTGAATATCCGATAGATAGAAAAATAGGTTTATCCTCTTTCTTCGCTTTCTCGAAAGCTTCTTCTCCCCATGGATACCAGTCAACAGGATTGTAAGCATGTTGTTTTAGATAAGGACTTTTTTCATTTATAAGTCTATTTGGTTTATTTTTAATCATAACTAATACTCCTGATTTTTAAATAGATTTTATTTTTAAAGGATTTGTTTTTTTAGAAGAAAACTCATATTGTAAACAGAATAAGATTTACTATATATTTAAAAAATAAAAACTGGAGGCGGTGAAAATGACAGCAGAAAAAAAATCAAATGCAGAAGAGTTAAAAAAAGAGATAGAAAAACTTAAAAAAGAGCTTGAAGCCCTAAAAAAGAAAACAGAAGAACATCCAGAAGAAAAAATGATTGGAAAAGAAAAAGTGGTTGAAATTTTAGATGAGACAGAAAACATTATCAAAAAGGCTTTCTCAGTGGTGGAAGGTGCTATAATAGGTGCTATTGAAGGTGCTAAAAAGAATATCAAGTAATAAGTTTTAGAGGTAAAAAAATGGAAGAGAAACTTCAGGAAAGCCCGATTCCTTTTTCAGAACTATTGAAGGATATTGATGTTAGAGAAAAATCAACAGCTTATGTGCTGATTGAAGCAAACCCTTCAGAAATTCCTTACATAATGGAAAAGCTCTCCCAAATAAGCAATGTGAAATCTGCAGATGTAGTAACAGGTATTTACGACATAATAGTTTTTCTTGAAGGCGAAGACCAGAATGAGATTGGAAGAGTTGTAATCAGAGATATAAACTCAATAAGAGGTGTTATAAAAGCAACTACCTGTATGGTGGTAAAAATATAACAGCTGCTTCTTTAAAGCGGCTGTTTTCCTGTACAAATTATTGAAAATACAAAAAATATACAATATATTATTCTACCTAAATAAAACAGTGTTTTATTTTTAAGGAGGTCAATGTGACAGTAGCAGAAAAAACAAACATTGTTGAAAAAATCAATGAGCTTAGAAAAAAGAAAAATGCCATACTATTAGCCCACTACTATCAGAGAGGGGAAATACAGGATATAGCAGATGTTGTAGGTGATTCTCTTGAACTTGCAAGGAGAGCTCAGGAAACAGATGCAGATATAATTGTTTTTGCTGGTGTTAAATTTATGGCTGAAACAGCAAAAATACTCAACCCGGAAAAGAAGGTTCTCCACCCTAACCCTGAAAGTGGATGTCCTATGGCTGACATGGCAACTTACGAAGGTGTTAAGAAGCTAAAAGAAGAACATCCAGACGCAATGGTTGTTGCTTATGTTAACACAAATGCCGATGTTAAAACCCTTGCAGATGTTATTGTTACATCAAGAAACGCTGTAAAAGTTGTAAAAAAATTAGATACAAAAAAGATAATATTTGTACCTGACCAGTTCTTAGGTTCATATATAGCTCAGCAAGTTCCTAAAAAAGAGTTTATACTCTGGAAAGGTTTCTGCCCTCCTCATTTCAATTTAACACCAGACCAGTTGCTTGCTTTAAAAGAAAAATACCCGGATGCAAAAATAGCTGTCCACCCTGAGTGTAATACAGAAACGGTAAAAATAGCTGATTTTGTTGGAAGTACATCACAGATAATAGAGTTTGCTACCACCTGTGAATCAAAAAATGTGATTATTGGAACAGAAGTTGGTTTAAAACACTGGCTTGAAAAAGTAAATCCAGATAAAAACTACATATTCCCTGTAAATGCAGATTACTGTGGTACAGTTCACTGCTGTGATATGAAAAAAAATACCCTCGAAAAGATAGCTGATGTTTTAGAAAATGAAACAAATGAGATTGTTTTGCCACCTGATATTATAGAAAAGGCAAGAAAACCATTGGACAGGATGCTTGAAATTTTATAATAAGGAAGCCCGTACGGGCTTCTTTTAGTACTTTCTCACTGTTGGGTCTATTTCATCTGACCAGGCTAAAATACCACCTTCAACGTTTTTAACATTATCAAATCCATGCTCTAAAAGCCATAATGTTGCCTGTAAGCTTCTATTTCCACTTCTACATAGAACATAAATAGGTTTGTCCTTAGGTAGCTTAGTAATTATCCTTGGAAGACTCATTAAAGGAACAAGCATAGCTTCTTTTTCTCTTATTCTTGAAAACTCATACTCCTGAGGCTCTCTAACATCTAAAAGGATAAAATCTTCCCCTTTATCAATCTTTTCCTTTAATTCTTTAACAGATATATGTATTTTTCTGTACGTTTGAGGGTCTAAAAACATTTCTTACCTCCAGATTCTTTTATTCTAATATTTTAAATAAGACATAACTTATCGATTATAACTTAAATCACCTAAATATAAAACTTGATAAATAACAAAAATCATGGATTGTATGTTAGATGTATAATACATTTTCAAAAAAACAAAAGGAGACAGAAGGATGTTTGAAGTAAAACAGGAGAAGATTGTAAAAGTTCCAGATAGAGTTAAAAAAGCCCTTAAGGAAATTTTAGGAGAACATAAGGTTTTAGATGATGAGATGGATAGACTTCTTTATTCTTATGATGCAACAAGGATAAAGATGCTTCCAGATGTTGTTGTTATTCCGGAAAATAAGGAAGAAGTTCAAAAGATTGTAAAAATATGTTATGAAGAGGGTATCCCTGTTACACCAAGAGGTGCTGGTTCAGGATACACAGGTGGTGCTCTTCCTGTTAAAGGAGGTGTTATAGTTTCTTTTGAAAAAATGGATAAAATAATTGAAATAGATGAAGATAACGCTGTGGCAAAAGTTCAACCTGGAGTTATTACCTACAGACTCCAGCAGGCTGTTGAAAAAAGAGGTCTTTTCTACCCCCCTGATCCTGCAAGTTATAAGTTCTGTACACTGGGTGGTAATGTGGCAGAAAATGCAGGTGGTCCAAGGTGTGTTAAATACGGTGTAACAAGGGAATATGTAATGGAACTTGAAACAGTTATTCATACAGGTGAGTTTATCCATACAGGAAGACCAACTCTAAAAGATGTTGCAGGATACGACATAACAAGACTTTTAATAGGAAGTGAAGGAACACTTGGTCTTTTTACAGAGATAACTTTGAAACTTATACCAAAACCAATAGCTGCAAAAACTGTAAAAGCTGTATTTCAGGATATAGCATCCGTTGGAAAAACTGTAAAAGATATATTCAAAGCAGGTATATCCCCATCAGCCCTTGAATTTATGGACAAACTTGCGATAAATGCTGTTGAGGATTTTGGACATTTTGGTCTTCCAAGGGATGCAGAAGTTCTTCTCCTTATAGAAGTTGATGGCCATCCAATTGCTTTAGAAGATGAGATAAAAGAAGTGGCAAGTATATGTGAGAAAAATGGTGCAAAAGTTGAAGTGGCACAAACGCCAAAAGATGCAGAAAAACTCTGGGAAGCAAGAAGAGCCTTATCTCCAGCAGTATCAAAGTTAGGAAGGGTAAAAATAAATGAAGATATAGTTTTTCCAAGGAGTTATTTACCGGAAGCTTTGCCAAAACTAAGAGAAATAGGAAGAAAATACAATCTAAAGATGGTTAATTTTGGACATATAGGAGATGGGAATGTTCATGCAAACTTTATGATAAGTGGTCTTGATGAAGATGAATTAAAAAGGACAGAAAAAGCTGTTGAAGAGGTGTTTAATCTTGCTATCAGTTATGGTGGTTCTATTACAGGGGAACATGGAGTAGGGATAACGAAAGCAGCTTTTATGAAAAAGCAGTTTAGACCTGAAGAGATGGATATTATGAAAGGAATCAAAAAGGTTTTTGACCCTGAAAATCTGATAAATCCGGGAAAAATGGGATTATAAAAAAGGCGCCTTCAAGGCGCCCTTTTATTAAGGAGTTACATGTATAGCACCAACAATGGTTTGTACAGGAAGCTCTCCAGAAGTGTTTATAGTTAAGTCATAATAACCTTTTAAATCAACATTGTAGAGAGGATGAGACGCATCTATATTACCCTGATTTTTAATTTCATCAAGGGCTTTTCCTATATCAAATACAAGGCAGGTATTTGAACCACATGTTCCATCATAAATTATATTTGCTAACACATTATCATTATCGATAATAACAGGAGAACCTATATGATTTCCAGCAGAGTCTGTACCATCTATGCTTAATCTTGCAACCGGAGACTCATTATCTGGTGCTATATCTGATATTTTTCCACCACTCATTACAATCTTAACAGGTGCAATGGTTATAATTGCACTTCTACCGCTATGTCTATCTTTGATAGTTGCAGATATTGAAACCTTATAAGTACCATCATTATCTACTACAGTATCTTCCTGTGTAAATGATAAATGAGCTTTTATGATTCTGTTATCGTTATCATAAGAAACAGTTAATGTACCGTATGGAACACCACCATCAAAGCGGCCATCGTTAGTTAGATTTACACTTCCACCCATAAAATCTATTTGAGTTGCTGATACTTTTGCTGTGCTTATATAAGGACCTAAGTCGTTAGGAGCATTTTCAACTGCTGATTTTATTGCATTCTTAAGAGGATCACTTTCATTATAATAGTTTATACCTGACATGAGAGAGCTATTGTCTACTATGTCAGCGATTATATCCTGAAGTTTTGATTTAAAGTCATTATCATTATCTATTTTATAAGGAAGTTTACTATTGTTCTGTTTAGCGTATTTTAGACCTTCAGTAAATGCATGTGCAACTAAACCAGCTAAGTTAGTTGTTAAATCATTAATATTTGCATCACTGATTACATCAGCAACTTTTTCATAAACTTTTTCCATCATACCAACATTATAAACACCAATTGTATTTCCTATAGCCTGAACAGCAGTGGATAAAGCAACTGCAAACCTGAAAAATGATTCACTTTCAGGTGGATTATCTCTACCAACATAATCTTTATTAAAGTCATTATCTGTGATACCAAAAGCTGTTTTGAATTTGTCTTTTAGTTCTGGTTTTATAACGATAAGAGATATTACAGGGTTTATAACTTTATAATCAGGTGAACCGATAAGAACGCTGTTGAACGGAGAATTTGTAATTGTATCCAATCCACCAAACAGGTAAATTCTTTCAGGATTACACTGTGTAACTAAAGTAAAGTTCTCTTTACCTGGATTTGAATCGAGATCGTCAGGTGTTCCTACTGTTACTGCCCTTGGATCTTTTGAAGAAAGTTGACCATCTGCACCGTAAGCTTCATCTGCGTTATAACAGTCTGCAAATACGACAGAACCTTGTAAATAACCATCAAAAGCTATTCCTGACATTGTTTGTAGAGATGTTGCCTGACCTGAAGTACCACCTCCACCTCCGCCACAACTAAAGATAGCTGCAGCACTACCTGCAATAATTGCAGCTTTGAATAGATTTTTCGCCTTCATAGCAATCCTCCTTTGATTATTTTTTATTAAAATATACTGAGATTACCCTCCCCAGTATACTACTGTAAAATTATATTACAATTTTTGCGTTTATTTTACCATACCAGGATAAATCCAGCTTCTGCCCAACCATACCTGTGGTCAAATGTTGTTTGAGTGTATTTATTATATAAAAATGGTATTATTCCATTTAACTGTCTATGGAGATAAACACCACCAACGAAGAAAGTAAGATATCTTCCTAAAAAGTAGTTGATTTCCAATCTTACAACATGATTTGAATGCTCATATCCTAATCCAGAATCTCTATTTAAAACTATATAGTTGTATTCCAAATATGTAAGGGTTTTAAAAGGGGTTCTTATAAAACTGTTTAATCCAAACTTTAGATAGCTTTCATCTCTATCTAAATTTAGGGGCAAATCAGGCAAAGAATCCTCAAAGCCTTTTGGAACATAGTACTTAAGATTAGTATCGATTTTGCTATTTATATCTGTTTTCCCATACTCAATAAAAGCATTTGGATTTATATATCTGTAAGCTTTTCCTACTGTAAATCTTATAAAGTTTGTGAAATCCCATGAATCATAAAGGTTTATGTATGGATCTTCTCCTTTAGCCACTCCTGAGACTATCTTTCCTGTTTCTGTTTCTTTTACAAACCATATATAGTAAGGGTCAACCTCTATATGGACATTTGGTTTAAACTTTCTTATAAAATAGTTTATATCACTAACATTGTTCATTTTTTTTCTATCTAAAACATTTCCCCTTACACCAAAATCTATGGAAAAAACAGAATTAAAGGATTTTCTTAAAAAAGCTTCATAAGAATGAACAGAAATTGTCCCATGTCCGTACTGAATAAATCTGTGGAGATAAGAGCCTGAAAACATTAAACTGTCTGTTAAACCTATATTCAGATAACCGCCGTAATGGTCATAATTTCCTAAACCTAACGCTTCCCCTTTTTTTCCAACCTCTTTTTCCCTGATATCAAGAAAATCTATAGTATCGTTTACCTTACCGAGATTTAAACCTATTCTGAACCTCCATTTCGGGATAATAAGAGAAGAGGGATAGTTTTTCACAAGAGCTGCATATACAGGAAGCTCCTGTGAAAAGGAAACACTAAAAAGAAAAGAAAAAAGCAAAAAAGTAGCTAAAAACTTCCTCAAACTACCCCTCCTAACCTTTTATAATCTTGTTATTGTATAGATAGTTAGTGCTCCCTGATAGATTATCTGTATTACATCCCTTAAAAGTGGTCTCCACATAGTTGGAACATGTATTTTGGTTGGAACAATGATGGCATCTCCCGGGCTTAGCTGGTAATCTAAAATATTTGAGCTGTACTGTTTAGGCATTCCCCAAACAGGATAGTTTCTTCCTTTCCAGAAATAGTCTTTGTTTACGTTTGCAGAAGACACTACAGAACCATCAGCTTTTATAACAAAAATATTTTCAACATCTGCATCCCTTGTCAAACCACCAGCCGAGTCAATATAATCCTGAACAGTCAATCCTTTTATATATATAAGAGCAGATGGATTGTAAACCTCTCCAAAAACAAGAACACTGCTTGGTCTTTTAGGTATGTATATCCTATCTCCATCTTCAAGTAAAATGTTGTAAGGGGTATTTTTTAACTTTTCTAAATCCCATGGAACGGTTATACCTGCTATTCTTCCTGTTACCTGGGATTTTTCCATATCTTCTAACAGTCTTCTTTTTGCCTCAAAAGCAGCCTGTCTTGCTTTTAACTCTTTTTCAGAAAGGTCAGATTGCATAACACCTGCTTCTTCTTTTTCTAATTCCTGTTTCATTCTGAGTATAGCCTGTGCTATTTTTTCCTTCTGCATTTCTTTTACAGATTGTCTCAGAACAATAATACCCTCTGGAAAAGCATTAGGCCTGAATCCTCCACTTCTTTTCAGTATATCGTACAGCGTTGTATTTCCATTTATTTTATAAACACCTGGATTTTTTACATATCCTGTAACATAGACTTTTTCAACAATCTCTTCTGGATCTATCTCTCTTATTACAATCCTGTCCCCTGGATTTAGAGGTATGTCGTACTTACTATCTTTACGTACAAGAACATCGTACAGATGAATAGAAGCTATATTTTTAGAGATAAGAACCTTACCGCTTTCAGCTTTTCCTTTTACTTTCTCTGATTTTTCTATATTTCCTTTTTCTTTCCCCTGCTCTCTGAATATGTCAACTCTAAGGTATTTAATATCCTTCTTAAACTTAACATGGGCTAAAGCTTCAGACAATCTAATACCTTTTCTGTATGGAACATAGGCAGATTTTTCAACAAGACCTGAGACTTTTATAGGTGTGTATATGTATTTTGGATAAAATCTGACAACATCCATAGGTTTAATCTCTATCTTTTCTTTTCCTGTTATCACATCTATTGGAGAAAATCTGATAACTTTTTCTATATTGAATGTTTTAGGATTTCTTCTTTCTATTTCTGCAAAATAAAGGTTTGTGTTCAGCAGTAAGAAATCCCTGTTTAAAATATCGTTAAGCTTTATTTTCTTTTTATAAGCATAAACACCAGGGTATTTAATCTCCCCTTCCATAATGAAAACATCTTTTGTTCTATTTAAATCTATGTCTTTGAAACCAAACTTATAAAAAGTTATCGTATCCCTTGGTTTCAAAACAATATCATCAATACCATCAATAATATCTTTTACTGAGAAAACTATATACTTAGGGGGTTTTCCTGGCGATTCTATTCTTTTTATTTCGCCATAGTATATGTTTGTATCAACCAATAACTGGGTTTCATCCAATACATCTGATAGTTTCATACCTTTTCTATAAGCATAAACACCGGGATACTTGATTTCACCTTTTAAAAGAACAACATCCTTTACTATGTTCAGATTTACATCTTTAATCTGTCCAAATTTGTAAAGGATTATCCTATCTGAAGGTATAAGGTCTATATCTGTTTCTTTAAGCAGTATTTCCTCTGGAGAAAATGTTATATATTTTGGTTCTGAACCAGGTGGATACTGTCTTATTATAAGACCAAATTTAGTGTTTGTATCCTGGAAAAACATATCTGGTTTTAAAACCTGAGATAATGTCATTCCTTCTTTGTATTCGTATAACCCTGGATAAGGTGTATATCCTTCTATAGATATAGCATTTTTAGGAATGGATATTACTTCCTGAATGAAAATCAAGTCTCCATCTTTTAGTTTCTGGGACATAAAAGATTTATCATTTAACTTTCCTTCATAAATTTCTAAAAACTCATTATTTTTGTATCTCTGGAGGGTTACTTTGTATTTGTAACTTGAAGGTAACAGTCCACCGGCAAGATTAATGACGTCTTTTAATGTTTCTCCTTTTTTAAGTTCGTAGATGGCAGGTCTTTTAACTTTGCCAGCAACAGCAACTGTTGGCCCTATATCTTTTACAAAAATAACATCACCATCTTTCACCCTGAAATCAACAGGCTTACCTTTCAATAAAATGTCATAAAAATCTATATGTATTTTCTTTAAACCTTTAGCTGTTTTTCTTGTAACAACTACATCCCTCAGTGTTCCAGACTTTTTAATACCTCCAGCCATCATTAATGCATCAATAACCGTGTTTACACCTGTTACAAGAACAGAACCAGGTCTATTTACCTCACCTGAAACATAAACAGGAAAAGTTCTTAATCTTCCAACTGTGAGTTTTATATTTGTTTTTAGTGCTTCAGATATCACCTTTTCAGCTTCATCTAAGCTCATACCCCAAACATAGAAAACACCCAGGCCTGGAATGTAAATCTTACCTTCTCTATCAACCACAAGCTTTGTGACTGGTGGAAGTTTTAGATTCGACGGTGCACCAATTACATAAATAAAAACCTCATCTCCTGGACCAAGGGTATAACTTTTATCTATAGGAACAGAAGTAACTAACCTTGGTTTCCCTATAAAAAATTCGTATCCGTACTGTTTAAGGGGAATTTTAATGGCTTTTAATCTACTTGAAAAAGAGCTTTCTATAGAAGACATCTGTAGAAAAACAGTTGTTGTTGCTTTAACCTCTTTTTTTAGTTCTTTAGAAATCTCTTTTTTTATTCCTTCTGTTTCTATAAGCTCACTACTTAATCCTTCAGTACCTGTCTCTATTGATTTCTGTTGTGCTTGTGTTTTACCTTGCTCTAAAATAGGAATGTTTTGTCCTTGAATATTCTGAAGTTTTTGAATCTGCTGTACTCCTTTTAACTGTGTAGGAAGTTGAACAGCTCCCTGTTGGACAGATTGGTTAAACCCTCCCTGTAATCCTCTTAAACCTCCTGTACCCTGTACATTCTGCTCAGCAAAAGAAAAAGCTGAAAAGAACAAGGTCAAGAGGAAAATATATATTCTTTTCATTAGAACCCCCTTAAGACTTATACCTTATTACATCTGGATAAACTTTTCTTTTACCATTTCCATTTTCGTAATTTTTTCTGTAATCATAATAGGAAACAAGGTTTACTGTTATAGGTTTGTTTTCACCTTTTTCTTTATATGCGTAAAGTTTTGAGCTTCTTTTTCTTACAGATTCGAGCCATTCTATGAAAAATGCAACAAAAACACCTACAAAAAGACCACTTACAAGGGCTACAGCTAAAAGTAGTTTTTTCTTTGGCTTGTAAGGTTTTTTAGGAATAAAAGGGGGGTCGATAACCTGAAAAGCTATCTGTTCTTTCATTTCACGGGCTTTGGCCATTTCATATTCCTGTACAAGAGCCTGATATAATCCTCTTGCTATTGATATTTCACCCTGGAGTTTCATAAGGTTAAACTGATATTCAGGAGCAGAAACAAAATCTCCATTTGTATTTTTTGCTAAGCTTTTTATTTTCTTTTCTAAAGATGATATCTTTTGTATCTGCTTTTGAATTTCTTCCTGTGATGTTGAAGCATCGTTTTTCATAAGCCTGAGTTTTTCTTTTTCAGATATTAACCTTCCTTTTAGTTTTCCAAGCTCAAGATTTTCATTTCCTGCAAGAAATGGAACTTTTTTTATCTCACCCTCAGAAAATTTAACATACAGCTTTTCAAGATAATCTATTCTTTTTTTAGCCTCTTCTAAACGTTGCTCAATATAAATTCTGTATTTTTTTGCTAATGAAAAAGCTTTTTCATTTAATATTTTATCGAGGTTCTTTAACGCACTGTTTGCTATTTTATAGGACATAACAGGGTCATTCGGAAAATCTGCATTTATAGTGATAACACCTGTTTTTTTATCTGTTGATACTGATATGTATTCTTTTAATTCTTCAGCACCATCAATTATAGTTGGTACTTCTTCATCTTCATCTAAAATCCATTTTTTATGAACAGAATCCCATTTATCCTTAAACAAAATAGGCAAAAGATTCAGGTCTTTAACAATTTCTTCTCTTAACAGCCGACTGTTTAAAACAGCTTCACATGTCAGTCCAGATTGCCCTGTTGGAATTGGAACAAAAGAACCTAAAAGTGATGCAATACCTCCTTCTTTTTTACCACCAAGAGGCATTATTGTTGTTTGAGACCGGTAAACCTTTGGGGAAATGAATATAAAAACAATAGTTAAAATCAATATAAAAATAACTATTGAAAATATTATTTTTTTCCTTTTTTTAAGGACAAGCCATAGTTCATAAAGGTCGATTTCATCTTCCTGTATATAATCTATTGGGATATTTTCTTTTTCTTTCACAATTAATACCTCTTATCCAATCTCCCCCATATAAATCAAAAGGTAAACCCTACAGGGTTTACCTTAATATATCTTTCGTTCTTTATAACAAATTAATGACCATGACCGTGACCGTGTCCATGACCATGAGAAATAACAGGGCCACCACCTTCATTATTTTCATTTGAGGCAACCACTGCGACGGTAGCAGCAACAACTGTCGCAGCTACAGCAGCTACGGTTGTTGCTCCTACAGCTGCTGCTCCTGCGGCTGCAGCACCAGCAGCACCAGCAGCACCAGCGCCTGCAGCTCCACCGGCAGCAGCCCCAGCACCGGCTCCTGCTCCAGCTCCACCAGCAGCACCAGCGCCTCCAGCGGTACCCGCTCCAGCACCGGCTCCTGCTCCTCCTGCTCCACTACCGGCACCACCTGCAGCTCCACCGGCAGCAGGATCTGCACTTACTGATAGAAACGCAGGTAATCCCATTAAAGATAAAGATAATATTCCAGTTATAAGTTTTCTTTTTATCATTTTCTAATCCCCCTGGTGATTTAAAATTTCTATTTAATTTACCTTTATTGAAATCCTATGTCAAATTAATTACTCAACTTCCGGAAAGTATTTTCTAATTTCCTCCAAAATAACATCCTTATTCTTACCGTATCTTCTCGAGAAGTGAAAAACCACCATTTTTTTTACGTTAGCTTCTTTTGCTATTTCTGCTGCCTGTTTTGTCGTTAAATGATAAACTTTTTGTGCCTGTTCTTTATCTTTTTCAAGGAAAACAGATTCACAATAAAGGTAATCGGAATTTTTTACAAGATTTATAATTTTTCTTTTATTTTCTTCAGAATAAACTACATCGGTAATGTAAGAAATCTTCATCCCAGGTTGTTTATAAGTGTATCTTTCTTTCAGATATTCATATTCAAGAAGCTCGTTTCCTATTTTATAGCTTTTTCCTTTGTTGTTCTCATCAGAAAGCCAGCTTTTAAATTCTCCTATCTCTTTGCCTTTCAAAGGAAGTTCTTTTAACATCTCTTTTTTTAATAGGACTTTACTTTTATATTCGAAAGAATAGCCCATAATCCATATTTTATGGTCTAATACAGCATATTTAACCCTGTAGTGTTCATTTTCATAGATAATATCTGAGTTTGCATCTTCTTCTTTGATAAACTCTTTAGCAAATCTTTTTTTAATATCAAATTTAAAAAATTCGAAGGATTTTTCGTTGAGCTGTTTAACGGCAAAAACAAGCTGTGGTTCAAATTCAATCAAATTCCAGGTATATCCCTGTAATTTACAAAAAACATTGTCGGCAAGAGGAGATATACCATAGATATTTACTGTGTGTGCCTTCCCAATTTTATTCCTCAGTAGATAATCAAAACCGATAAAATGATCCATATGTGTATGTGTGATAAAAATTTTACTTATCTTTTTTATTATGTGTCTATCTAATCTTGAGATATTTCCTATGTCAAAAAGTATATATTCACCAATATTCCCTATCTCAATAATGAGGCCTGGGTCTTCATTTTTCTCGTTTATTAAGTAGTGTTTTATTCTGGGCAAAGACATATTTTAATGATACTACATATAAGGTCTTTTTTGACAAACCTTTTAAAAAACTCAAAATATAAGTATATCCCTTTCAGGAGGAATGTTATGGCAATCACTGTAGAAAAAAGAAAAAGAAGAAAAAAAGTACCTGATTATTTGGTTTATGAGATTTTAGGAAATAAAAAAATATACTACAGAGATTATGAAAAAGTTCTCTCTGGAGAACTTCCAAAGGAGGCTGTTATGGGCAGTAGTGATTTACAGTCATGGATTATTGATATTCTTATTAGATTTTTACATTTAAATTTAGACTACAAAAGATATAAGGTCTTATCAAATGAAGTCGGATATTTTTATACAAAAAACAGAAAAGGAAAATGGTTTAATCTTGATATAGCAGTTGTTGATAGAGAAAAATTAAAAGAACCCTCAGGAAGTTATTTAAAAGTTCCTCCAGAAATAGTTATAGAAGTTGATACAAAAGCAGATTTGTCAGAATTAGGAGATGAATACTTTTTCCTGAAAACAAAAAAACTATTAGAAAGTGGCGTCAAAAGAGTTATCTGGATATTTACAGAATCTAAAAAAATTCTTGTAGCAGATAAAGATAAGGAATGGATAATCACAGATTGGGATAAAGATATAGAGCTTATGAAAAGAATAGTTTTTAATCTGGAAAAGATGTTTGAAGAAGAGATAAAAAAATAAAAAAGAAGGAGATTAAAATGGCAGTTAAAACAGAAGAGAAAAAAAATAAAAGAAAAAGAGTTCCAAAAGAGCTTATATACGAAATGAGATACGGAAGTCCTATTTACTACAGAGATTATGACAGGGTGTTGTCTGGTGAAAAAACTGTGGAGGAAGTTATGGGAAGTAGTAAATTACAGGCTCTTTTAGTATGGTTAATTCTCAAATTTTTAGTAAAAAATTTAGATCACTCAAAGTATGAGGTTTTTACTAATGAAGCAGGTTTTCAGTGGGCACCGAGAACATGGAGAAATTTAGATATAGCTATTTTTGATAAAAAAAAGCTATTAAAAGAAGGTATAGATAATAAATATGCAAAAACACCACCAGAAGTTGTAATAGAAGTAGATACAAAAGCAGACCTTAGAAAATATGGTGATTTTATGAACTATCAAAGGGAAAAAACTCAGGATTTATTGAACGCAGGAGTTAAAAAAGTAATCTGGTATACAACATTTGATAAAAAAGTTATGGTGGCAGAGAAAGATAAACCGTGGATAATAACAGATTGGAACTATGAACTGGAAATAATAGAAGATTTAAGGTTTAATCTTGGGAAAGAATTAGAGAAAGAAATAAAAGAATAAAATCTTTTGAGAAAGGGAATAAAATGGAAGTTTCCAAAATAAGACTTACAGAAGAAGAGATAAAGGCTATTAAAGAAACAGCTATTGATGTCTTTGGCGATAATGTAAACGTCTGGATTTTTGGTTCCAGAGTTAATCCTGATTTAAAAGGTGGAGATATTGATATATACATAGAAACTTTAGATATGAAAAACTGGTTAGATAAAAAATTAGATTATCTTGTTGAACTTCAGAATAAAATTTGAGAACAAAGAATAGATGTAATTGTAAAACCTGTTAACTGTAAAGAGAATATATGTATAGAAATAAAAAAGACAGGAGTTAAACTTTGAAGGATATTAAGCTTATCTTACAGGAGATTGATAAACATAAATAAAGGTTAGAGTATGCAAAATCAAAAATAAATAAATGGAATTTAAGAAACAGTTTAACTCATACCTACCCATGGGAAAAGGAGGTTTTACTTGAAGAAATAAAAGAAGCTCTTAAAGCTTCAACTGAAATGATAAAAATCTATGACAGGATGGTGGAAAAAATAAAAACTTATA
>CAYTOE010000029.1:0-14660 GCA_964439255.1 uncultured Aquificales bacterium | reverse complement strand
CATAAGTGAATGGATGCCAGTATCTCATAGCAACTACAACACGAAATCTATCTCCAAGGAGTTCCTGTAGTTTTTTTGCCTGTTCTAAGGTCTGTTCTTTTTGAGGTGATTTGCCTCCCATTGCTCTGTAGTACTTCTGTGTTGATTTAGCTCTGATCTTTGATATTAAAAAAGCTACAGGCTTTTGAATTAATCGGGGAATCTGAATAATGTCATGGTCAGAAAAAAGATTGTACAGAAAAGGCTCAACAGCTTCCAGGCTGTCAGGTCCACCCATATTCAGAAGAACAATACCTGTTTTTTTCATGCTTATTTACCTTTGTTTTAAATATTAAACCAGATTACCAGATTATCATAATAATCTTTTCTCATAAACATTCATATGGTTTTTGTCTTATAATATAAGTCTTTGATAAACAAAGACAGGAGGATATTTTCTTGGAGTGGAAGGATACTCTAAATTTACCAAAAACTGCCTTTCCTATGCGTGGAAATTTACCAAATAAAGAACCTGAATTTTTAAAAAGATGGGAAGAGATAGACTTATATAAAAAGTTAAGAGAAGAGAGAAAAGGGAAAGATAAGTACATCCTCCATGATGGACCACCTTATGCAAATGGGCATATACATATAGGGCATGCCTTAAACAAGATTCTAAAGGATATTCTTGTAAAATACGCCTCTATGAGAGGCTATGATGCTCCTTTTGTTCCTGGCTGGGACTGTCATGGTCTTCCTATTGAACAGCAGGTTGAAAAGGAACTGAAAAAACAGAAAAAAAGAAAAGAAGATTTATCAAAAGCAGAGTTCAGGAGACTGTGCAGAGAGTATGCAACTAAATTTGTTGAAATACAGAAGGAAGAGTTCAAAAGATTAGGAATAATTGGAAACTGGGAAAAACCTTACCTTACAATGAGACCTTCCTACCAGGCTCAGGAGATAAGAGAACTTGGAAAGATATTTAAAAGAGGGGTTGCTTACAGAGGTAAGAAACCTGTTTACTGGTGTATTTACGATAAAACAGCAGAAGCAGAAGCAGAAGTTGAGTATGCAGACAAAAAAGACCCTTCTGTTTATGTGGCTTTCGAACTTGTTGAACCTCCTTTTGATATAGAAAAGAAAACGTATGCTGTTATATGGACAACAACTCCATGGACTCTTCCTGCAAACTTAGGTGTAATGGTTAACCCTGATTTTGATTATGTTTTCTTAGATAATGGAGAGAAGGTATTTATTGTTGCAAAAGAGCTTTTAGAGAGCTTTAAGGAAAAAACAGGAATAGATGGAGATGTTATAAAAGAAGTTAAAGGAAGAGAGCTTGAATTCTTAGAGTATAAACATCCTTTTATAGACAGAGTCTCAAAGATTTATCTATCTGAGTTTGTTGAGCTTGGAACAGGTACAGGTCTTGTCCATATGGCTCCTGGACATGGTCAGGAGGACTACATTATAGGTCAGAGGTACGGTGTCGAACCTTTCGCTCCTGTTGATGATGAAGGAAGATTTACAAAAGAGGCTCCTGAGTTTATACAGGGGTTAAGGGTATTCGATGCAAATAAACCTATTATTGAAAAGCTAAAAGAGGTTGGAGCTCTACTCCACCATGAAACGGTAAAACACTCTTACCCCCACTGCTGGAGATGTAAAAATCCCGTCATATTCAGGGCTACTCCCCAGTGGTTTATAGCCATGGATTCAGTCCTTGAAAATGGAAACACACTTAGAGGAGAGGCAATAAAAGAGATTGAGAGAGTTAAATGGATACCTCACTGGGGAGAAAACAGAATTAAATCAATGGTTGAAAACAGACCAGATTGGTGTATATCAAGACAGAGAAGCTGGGGTGTTCCAATAGCTGTATTTTACTGTGAAAACTGTGATTATATAGTTGAAGAAGAAGAAGTATTTGAGCATGTGGCAAAACTTGTTGAGAAGTATGAGTATGGAGCTGATATATGGTTTGAAAAAGATACAAAAGAGCTTCTCCCTGAAGGTTATAAATGTCCAAAATGTGGCTCAACAGAGTTTAGAAAAGAGGAAGATATATTAGATGTATGGTTTGACTCAGGAGTTTCCCATGCTTCTGTTTTAAAAACAGGTTTCTGGGAAGAGTTGAGATGGCCTGCTGATATGTATCTTGAAGGTTCAGACCAGCATAGAGGCTGGTTCCAGTCATCCCTTTTAGAAGGTGTGGCTTCTTATGATAGAGCCCCTTATGATAGTGTTCTTACCCACGGTTTTATCCTTGATGAGAAAGGACGTAAAATGTCCAAATCTTTAGGAAATGTTATAGCTCCAGAGAAAGTTATAAAGATGTACGGTGCAGATATTATAAGACTGTGGGTAGTTTCTGAGGATTACACAGAAGATATAAAAATAGGTATGAACCTTCTTAAATCTATAGCAGATGATTATAGAAAGATAAGAAACACTTTCAGATATTTCCTTGGAAATCTGTATGACTTCAACCCTGAAAAAGACAGTATTCCTTATGAAGACCTTTTAGAGATAGATAAATGGATGCTATCAAAACTCCAGAGACTTGTAGATTTAGCTCATGCCTCTTACAGCAACCACAGATTCCACAAGTTCTACCACGAGATTAAAAGATTTATTATTGTTGACCTTTCAGCTATATATTTAGATATCCTTAAGGATAGACTTTACGTTTATGCCCCTGATAGCTTAGAAAGACGTTCAGCCCAGACAGTCCTTTATCAGCTGCTTGAAAGTATGGCAAAGATGTTTGCTCCTATACTCTCATTTACAGCAGAAGAAATATGGGATTACGTTAAGGAGATAAACCCTTCAGTTAAGGAAAGTATCCATCTTGAAGAGATGCCCCTTGTAAATGAGGATTTTATAAATGAGGAGATTGAAAACATTTACAAAAAACTCCTTCATATAAGAGATGATGTTTTAAAAGCCCTTGAAGAAGCAAGAAAATCAGGACTTATAAAGCATCCTTATGAAGCGAGGATTATACTATCTCTCCCTGAAGATTACAAAAAACTTGTTGAAGAGCGTTTAGAATGGATAAAATACTTCTTTACTGTTTCTCAGGTTGAGCTTTCAGATAAACCTGAAGGAAATATATGTATAGAAGGAGAGAAAGTAGAAGGGGCAAAAGTAGCTGTTACATTCGCAAAAGGTGAAAAATGTCCAAGATGCTGGATATACGATGAGAGTGTTGGAAAAGAAGGACAACCTGTATGTGATAGATGTATGAATCAGATAAATAAGATGGGTATTGAGCTGTCAAAGATAGAAAAATAAATAATATAGAGAGGAGGATAAATGAAAAAGTCAGAGCTGTTAGAGTACCTATCAGAAAAGTTCCCACACATTGATAGAAACACATTAAGTGAAATTTTGAACGGAACTTTTGAAGCAATGACAGAAGCCCTTGCGAATGGAGAAAAAATTGAGATTAGAGGGCTTGGTTCATTTAGAGTGAAGGAGAGAGACGGAAGAACAGCAAGGAATCCAAAAACCGGTGAACTTGTTCAGGTTCCTCCTAAGAGGATTGTCCATTTCAAAATGGGAAAAATACTGAAAGCAAAACTTTTTTCAAAAAAAGTATCCTGAAGGCCTTGCCTTCAGGGTTTAATCAAAACAGGTGTAAAATCATCAACTGTATCCCATATCTCCTTTATTTCTCTGTTTGAAACAGCTATACAGCCATTTGTCCAGTCTGTATATTTTAAAAATTCCCTGTAGTCAGGGTACAAAAAAGTCCAGTTTGGAAAACCATGAATCATTATTAAACTTCCAGGTTTGTAACCTTTTTCGTAGGCATTAAGTTTATCTTCAAAATTAGGGTACGATATTTTTATAGAGAGATAAAAATCGCTCTTCTCATTCCTCCAGTCTATATAATAAAAGCCCTCTGGAGTTTTTCCATCCCATTCCTTTTCCTTTTTTCCTTCTGGATTTCTTCCTAAGGAGATATAGTATTTTTTAACGATGATTCCATTTTTGTACAGGACTAACTTTCTTTTACTTTTGTAAATAATAATCAGGTCTGGTTTGAAAAAATAGTCTAAATCTAAGAAACGCTCCCTTTTTTTCAAATATGTGTAAAGCCAGTACGGTATATGCCTTCTTACCTCTGTTTTTAAATCAAAGGAAAAAGAGATTGAAAAAAATATTAAAAAAACTAAAATCGAAGACTTAAATCTAACCATTTACTTGAGTGGATAATCGCTCCTGAAGATATAAAATCAACACCTGTAAGGGCTACATCTCTTATATTATCAATGGTAATATTCCCAGAAGCTTCAGTCAATGCTTTACCTTTTATTACATCAACAGCCTCTTTCATCTCTTCAATGGACATATTATCCAACATAATAATATCAACTCCCGATTTTAAAGCTTCCTCAACCTGATGAAGATCTGTTGTTTCAACTTCAATTTTTACCATAGGTGAAACCCTTTTTTTTATCTCCTCAACAGCTTTTTTTATGCTTCCAGCAAGGGATATATGGTTGTCTTTAATCATAACCATATCGTAAAGGGCAAATCTGTGGTTAAAACCACCTCCAACCTGAACAGCGTACTTTTCAAAAGCTCTAAAACCAGGCGTCGTTTTTCTTGTATCTAAAAGCTTTGTTTTAAGGTCTTTTATCTTTTCAACATACCTGTTTGTATTTGTTGCTATTCCTGAGAGTCTCTGAAGTATGTTAAGGGCAAGCCTTTCCCCTTTTAGGACTGACTTTCCACTGCCCTTTATAACAAGAATCTTATCTCCTTTTTTTATTTTTTCCCCATCTTTAAGGGAAAAAGGAAAAGATATACTACCATCAACAAGAGAAAAAACCTCTTTAGCGAAATCAACTCCGGCTAAAACCCCATCTTCTTTCGCCACAATAATAGCTTCAACATCTCTATCAAAAGGTAGATTGTCTGTTGTTATATCTTTAAAACCTACATCCTCAAGATAAAAATCTTTTATTTTTTCCTTTAAAAAAATCCTATCCATCTTTTAAACCCTAAAAAGGCCTTACTATAACCATTATTACTATGATAATCATAAGTATAGTTGGGATTTCATTGTACATTCTAAAAAATCTGCCTGATTTATCACACTGGTCATTTTCAAGCCTTCTCCTTATTATTGCTGTATGTATATAGTAGCCAATCATCAAAACAGCAGCTGTTAGCTTTAGATGTATCCATCCACCTGTTTTAAAAATTTCTGGGTTTAAAAAAAGAAGTGCTAAACCAGATAGCACAGTAGCCCAGAAAGAAGGAATACCTATAAATTTGTGGAGTTTGTACTCCATAACTTTTACAACCTTAACAAAATCCTTATTTTCCCTGTTTTCTGCATGGTAAACAAAAAGTCTTGGAAGGTAAAAAAGAACAGCCATCCATGAAATAACAGATATAACATGAAAAGCCTTTAACCATAAGTACATCTTTAACCTCACTTATACCTTTTTAAAAGTTCTTCCTGAATGTCCTCAACCTTTACACCAGCATCAACAAGGGCAACTAAAAGATGAAATATTAAATCTGAAACCTCATAAACAATTTCATCTTTGTCCCTGTTCTTTAAGGCTATAACAGATTCTACAGCTTCTTCTCCAACTTTCTGAATTATCTTATCAGAACCTTTTTCAAAGAGTTTTGCTACATAGGAGCCTTCTGGCCTATGTCTTTTCCTATCTTCTATCTTTTTGTAAAGGGCATGTAAAACCTCATAAGGGTCTGGTTTTTCCTCTTTTTTAAACTCTATATTTCTATAAAAACAGCTTTCTTCCCCTGTATGACATGCAACACCATAATCTTTAACAAGATAAAGAACACTATCTCCATCACAATCAACCTTTATTTTTACAATCTTTTGCTTATTTCCAGATGTTTCCCCTTTTACCCACAGCTGTTTCCTTGAACGAGAATAGTACGTCGCAAAACCTGTTTCTACAGTTTTTCTAATAGCTTCTTCATTTGCGTATGCTTGCATAAGAACCTTTCCAGAGTAATAACTCTGGGTTATAACAGGAACAAGTCCATGGGAATTGAATTTTATTTTTTCAATAATACTCTCTACTTTTTCCAATTTTTTCTCCGTTATATAAATATTTTATGGAATTAAAAGTTAAAAATATTATATTATTTTAGATTAAATAATATCAGGGGAAGGAAAATGGATAAATTTCAAGTTCTAAATAAAATCAGAGATTACAGAGATTTACATAAACTAAGCAAAGATGAAATAAAGAAATTAACAGATGAAATCAGAGAGTACATTATTGATGTTACATCAAAAAATGGCGGTCATATAGGTCCATCTTTAGGTGTTGTCGAGCTTACAATAGCACTTTTAATGGCTTTTGACCCTGAAAAAGACAGAATTGTATGGGATATAGGACATCAGGCTTACGCATACAAAATACTAACAGGTAGGAAAGAAGCATTTAAAACACTGAGACAGTACAAAGGAATATCAGGATTTTTAAAAAGAAAAGAAAGTAAGTATGACCATTTTGGTGCCGGTCATAGCTCCACATCAATATCAGCAGCTCTTGGTATGAGAGCTGGAAAGGATATTCTTAAAGAAGAAGGGTACTCAATAGCAATTATAGGCGATGGAGCTATGACAGCTGGAGAGGCTTTTGAAGGTTTAAATCATGCAGGATGGCTTGACCCTTCAAAATTTATAGTGATTTTAAATGATAACCAGATGTCAATTTCACCAAATGTTGGTGCTTTATATACATATTTCAATAAAATCATAACGAATGAGGTGTTCCAGAAACCAAGACAGAAACTCAAAGAAATCTTAAAAACGGTATTTGGTGAATCTGGAGCAAAACTTGCAAGGAAGTTGGAAGAGTACATAAAAGGGCTATTTGCACCTGGTGTTATATTTGAGGAGCTTGGTTTCACATACGTAGGAACAATAGATGGGCACAACCTTTTTGACTTAGAAAAAACCCTCGAAAATGTCAAAAAGATGAGGGGACCTATACTTGTTCATATCATAACCCAGAAAGGAAAAGGTTATAAACCTGCAGAAGAAAATCCAACACCATTCCATGGGATATCACCATTTGACAAAATCACAGGAGTTCCCATAAAAAAAGCAGGAGCAAAACCATCCTGGAGTAAAGCATTTGGCGAAGCCCTTGTGGAGCTCGCAGAAAAAGATGAAAAAATTGTTGCAATAACACCTGCTATGAAAGAAGGTTCTGGTTTAACAGAGTTTGCAGAAAAGTTTCCAGATAGATTTTTTGATGTTGGTATAGCTGAACAGCATGCAGCTACATTTGCAGCTGGTCTTTCAACAGAAGGTATAAAACCTGTAGCTGCTTTTTACTCAACATTCTTACAGAGGGCTTACGACCAGGTAATCCACGATATAGCTATTCAAGAACTTCCTGTTGTCCTTGCAATAGATAGAGCAGGTCTTGTTGGAGAAGATGGACCAACCCACCACGGCGTTTTTGATATAGCATTTTTGAGAAATATACCCAACATAGTTATATCAGCACCAAAAGACTGGCAAGAACTCAGGAATCTTTTATACACAGCTATTAAATCAGGAAAAATATTTGCAATAAGATACCCAAGGGGCTCGGTTATAGGTGAAAAAGGTGAAGGGTTTGAAGAGATTGAAATAGGCAGCTGGGAAAAAATAGAGAAAGGAAGAGAAATAGCGATTCTTGCCGTTGGAAAGTATGTCAAAAAAGCAATAGAAACAAGGGAGATACTGAAAAAATACGGTTTCAATCCAACAGTCATAAACGCAAGGTTTGTCAGACCTATGGATGAAGAAATGCTTAAAGAAACCTTAAAAACCCATAAGTATATTGTTACAATGGAAGATGGAACATTAAATGGTGGTTTTGGAAGTGCTGTAGCAGAGTATATTCTGGATAATGGTTATCTAAACTCGCTTATCAGATTTGGTATTCCAGACAGATTTATAGGACACGGAAAAATTGAGCTTTTAGAAAGAGATTTAGGTCTCCTTCCAGAACAGATGGCAGAAAAGATAAAGGAAAAGATAAGTGATGCTGGTTATAAAGTTGTAGGATAATGGCAAAAATTGAACCTTTTGAAAAATACACAGAGCGTTATGAAAACTGGTTTGAGAAACACAGATACGCATACCTGTCTGAGCTCAATGCACTGAAAAAAATCTCTCTCACAGGAAAATCCTTAGAAGTGGGTGTAGGCTCTGGAAGATTTGCAAAACCACTTAACATAAAGTACGGTGTTGAACCTTCTCTGAAAATGGCAAAAATTTCAAAAGAAAAAGGTATAAATGTTGTAATGGGTACAGCTGAAAAACTTCCTTTCAAGGATAGTTCTTTTAACAATGTTATCTTTATAACAACTATATGTTTTGTTGATGATATTGAGTTATCTTTTATAGAAAGCAAAAGGGTTTTGAAAGAAAAAGGCTCTCTGATTTTAGGCTTTATAGATAAAAATACAGATTTAGGAAGGTTTTATCTTCAGCATAAAGAAGAAAATCCCTTTTACAGGTTTGCAACATTTTTCTCAACTGAAGAGGTAATAAAGATACTGAAAAAAACAGGTTTCACAGTTTCAGAAATTTATCAGACTATATTTCATCTTCTTCCAGATATAAAAGAGGTTGAACCGGTGGAAAAAGGCTTTGGTAAAGGAGCTTTTGTGGTTATAAAAGCTATAGCAAATCAATGAAACTGATATAAAATACAACCATTAAAATCTCTTGAAGGTGTTCTATGGGAAAAGGAAAAACAGCTTATGTATGTTCAGAATGTGGTGCAACATTTCCTACATGGTCTGGGAAATGTTCTTCCTGTGGAAGCTGGAATACTCTTGTTGAGGAGAAAGTAAAAAAAACAAGGAAAACATTTTTGCCTGAAAACTCCTTCTCTAAACCGCAACCTATAGTAAAGATAAGAAAAGAAGATTCTTTAGACAGAATTTCCACAGGTATTAACACCCTTGATGAAGCTTTAGGTGGAGGAATAGTAAAAGGACAGGTCATTCTTATATCAGGTGAACCAGGGATAGGAAAGTCAACACTTCTTCTTCAGATTTCATCTAACATAGCTAAAAAAAGAAAAGTTCTTTATATAACAGGTGAAGAGTCATCTCAGCAGGTTTATATTAGAGGGGAAAGAATAAACGCCCTTTCAGAAAATCTATTTATCCTTTCAGAAACTAACCTTGAAGCAATATTGAAAGCGATAGAAAATGAAAAACCGGAATTTGTAGTTTTAGATTCTGTTCAGACCGTTTACTCACAGGAACTTGAATCTGCAGCAGGCTCTGTTTCACAGGTAAGAGAAGTAAGCGGAAAAATAACTGAAATAGCAAAATCAAAAGGTATATCAACAATTGTTGTTGGGCAGGTTACAAAAGAAGGGAGCATAGCAGGTCCAAAAGTACTTGAGCATATTGTTGACACCGTTGCCCAGTTTGAAGGAGAAAGGGGACATGCTTACAGGGTTTTAAAAGTTGTGAAAAACAGATTTGGTGCAGCAGGGGAAATAGCCGTTTTCAGTATGAAAGATAAAGGACTTGAAGAGGTTAAAAATCCATCTTCATTTTTCCTTTCAGAAAGACCAGTTGGACAGCCTGGAAGTGTAATATTCCCATATACAGAAGGTTCAAAACCTGTTCTTGTTGAAGTTCAGGCTCTCATTTCAAAAACCGTTTATGCTGTCCCACAAAGAAAATCACAGGGAATAGATATAAACAGACTTTCTATAATTGTTGCTATTTTAGAAAGGTATGGAAATGTTTTTTTAAAAGACAGAGATATATTTGCAAATGTTGTTGGAGGTATTCAGATAAAAGAGCCAGCCCTTGACCTTCCTTTGCTCCTTGCTATAGCTTCTTCTTTTAAGAACATACCTGTAAAAGAAAGCATTGCAGCTTTTGGAGAAATAGGACTTACAGGTGAGGTCAGGTCTGTTTATTATACAGAACACAGAATAAAGGAAGCTAAAAAATTTGGTTTTGAAAAGATAATAGTTCCGGCAAACACAGAAATTGAGGATAAATCGCTGATAAAAGTAAAAAACATAAAAGAGGCACTTGAAATACTGAAAGAGGAGTAAAATGAAAATATACTTTGATAACGCCGCCACAACACCTGTTTTTAATGAAATTAAAGAAAAACTCCCTGAATGGATGGAAGAATTTTTTGGAAATCCAAGCTCAATTCACTCTGATGGACAAAAAAGTAGATTAGAAATTGAAAAATGCAGAAGGGAAATAGCAGCTATAGTTGGGTGTGAAGAAGATGAAATTATTTTTACATCCTGTGCCACAGAGAGTAATAACACAATTATAAGAGGTCTCGCCGAAAGCTACCCTGAAAAAAATGAAATAGTTGTTTCTCCTATAGAACATAAATCCGTCTTAAATCCTGTCAGATATTTATCAAGAAAAGGATTTAAAGTTCACTTCCTGAAAATTGATAAAAACGGTCTTATTGACACAGATGATTTAAAGAAAAAAATAAATAAAAAAACCCTTTTTGTTTCTGTAATCCATGGAAATAATGAAACCGGTGTTGTTCAGAATATAAAAGCGATAAGTGAGGTGTGCAAAGAAAAAGAAGTTATTTTCTTTTCAGATACTGTTCAGTCTTTTTTAAAAGAAGAAATACCAGAGATAGACTTTTTCTCTGTTTCCGGGCATAAAATAAACGCTCCAAAAGGTATAGGTTTTTTAAAGAGAAATAAAAGGATAAAAATATCACCCCTTCTTTACGGAGGAGGACAGGAATTTGGTATCCGCTCGGGTACAGAAAATGTTATATACATAAAAGCCCTTGCTGAAGCTATAAAAAAGTGGCACAAAAATAACAAATCTTACACCAACCACCTTAAATCATTAAAAAGTTTATTTGTTAATCTTTTAAAAGAAAAAATCCCAGGAGAGGAAATAGTCAGCGAAACCGTTAAAACTCTTCCCCATATTGTAAATGTTATTTTTCCAAATGTGGATGCTCAGACATTATTAATGGCACTAAATACAGCTGGTTTAGAAGCTTCTTCTGGTTCTGCATGTTCATCTGGAACACCAACCCCTTCTCATGTTTTACTGTCTTATGGTTATTCTGAAAAAGAGGCTTTAAGGGCTGTTAGATTTTCTTTTGGTATTTATAACACCGAAGATGAGGTTTTCAGAGCCGTATCCCTAATCCAAGAAACCCTGGAAAAACTCTCCTCTTTCTATTAATGTCTGTGCTTTTTGAAAAATTCCAACATTTTTTCTGCTATTTCTTCTGGGGAGATATTGTACTCACCTCTTTCAATCAATTTTTTAATCCTCTCCACTTTTGCTCTGCGCAATCGGGAATCCTCCTTAATATCATTTTTTTCACTCTCCCCTTCTTGCTTTTTTATCTTCTCCTTTTCGTAAGATTCCTCTCTTTTCTTCTCATCCAATTTCCTCTCCTGGTCAACTCTATTTCGGTTATAATTTTCAATCTCTTTAGAATAAACGCAAGGGGTAAAACATGTTTTTATCTATAGATAGTTTTTCGGAAATTTTAGGTATTTCATTGATAAAAGACCATAAACTACTGTTTAAAGAAACATTAAATAAAACAAAACCTTTTTCTGAGCTTATTATAGAAAGAATTGACAGTATATTTAATTTTCTTGGCATAGAAAAGAAGTTACTTGTTGGCGTTGTGATAAACAAAGGTCCTGGAGCTTTTACATCTCTAAGGGTGGGAATAACTGTAGGAAAAACATTGAGTTATGGGTTGAAAATCCCCTTATACGCTTACACAAGTTTGGATGTAATGGCTTACAGATACAGATTTTTTAAAGGAGAAATAATATGCAGTATAAATGCAGGTAAAGGTGAGGTATATTTCAGGAAATACAAAGCAGAAAATTTCCATTTAGAAACTATTTCAGAAATAAAACTGGTTAAAAAAGGGGAGCTTTTAAATGAAGGAGACGAAAATACACTTTTCGTAGTTAAAAATATCGATATTCATAATAAAAACACAATACAGATTGTTGATGACCTTTCTGTAGATGGATGTTTTTATGCTTTAAAAAACAATTTAAAAGAGAATCCAATGAAATTAGAACCCCTTTATATAAGGGGTCTTTAAACTCCAAAAATCTTTATAATTACTCTTTTTGGTCTCTGTCCATCATACTCTGCATAAAATACCTCTTGCCATGGTCCTAAATCCAAATCCCCTTCCGTTACAGGAAGAACAACCTGAAGATGGGTCAGAAGATTTTTTAGATGGGCATCACCGTTGTCTTCACCTGTTAAATGATGTTTGTAATCTTTTCTGAAAGGGGCTAACTTTTCTAACCATTCCCATATATCCTGATGTAGTCCTTCCTCATCATCCTGAATAAAAACGGAAGCTGTTAGATGCATAGCAGAAACAAGACATAAACCTTCTCTTATACCTGATTTTCTAACAGCTTCCCTGATTCTATCTGTTATTCTTATAAGTTCCCTTCTGTTTTTTGTATTGAATGTCAAATACTCTGTATAAACCTTTGCTTTTCCTTCAGATAGCATCTTATACACCTTTTGCTCTAAATTCTTCAATCATTTTTTTAGATTCAAGTTTTGCCATTCTTTCTATAACCTGCTCTTTTATACCAGACATTCTAACTATTGCTTCTATGTACTGGTCTAAGTAGCCTTCAGCAATAACTCCAGCTATAGTGTCTGTTATTCTTTTAAAAGCTAAAAAAACCTCTTTAGCCTCTTCTGGGGGGAATGTTTCAAAACATTTTTCACAGAAAAGATTTTGAACACGGGACATCATACTGTGCATAAAAACATTTTTTACACCTCTTGGTATATGGACAAGTCCAACAAACCATTGATGAACCCAGAAAGCATGGTCTTTTTTCCCTTCAAGAAGACCTAAATACCACTCTTCAAGGGTTTTCTCAACTTTTGGTCTTTCATTCTCATGAAAAATATTTTTTGTATCTTCATATGAAAAAAGAGTATCATAAAAATCCTTTACAACAGTATCTTTCCATTTTGATAGGGTCTCTTTATGTGAAGCAAGGATATCATAATCTCTGTCAGATAACCCTGTCAAAATGTGATAGTGTTTAAGTATATTTTCAAGCTTTTCATTTTCAAAATTAGACATAAACCCACCTCCTGAATGTATATCTGTTTTTGTGTTTGAAACAATATATTAAATGTAAATAGAAATAACATCAAATTTTTTTGTTTAAATATGATGTAGAATATACTTGTATTTCAAAGAAAAAAGAATATTTTCAAATCAAAAAGGAGCGTTTGAATGGTTGTAATATTTGATGTTGATGGTGTTCTTATAGATGTATCAAAATCTTACCATTATTCTATAGGGGATACAGTAAAACATTTTTCAGGTATTGAAAAACCTCTAAAAGATTTATTAGACATTAAATTTTCATTTAACATAAACAATGACTGGGATGCATCTATAGCTGGTATTATCTATGCAAAATCAAATTTAAACCTTGAAAGTTTTAAAAAACTTTTTAAAGATTTCAGTACTTCTTTAGATAAAATATACAGATTCGCAGAAAAAAATAAAATAGAACTTCCTGTATATGAAGAAGTAGTGGACTTTTTTGAAAATATGTATAAAACCCACAGATTAAAAGAAAGGATGATATTTCCACATGATGTTTTAGAAAGGGTTTCAAAAAAAGCAGATATTTTAGGAATAATAACAGGAAGGCCTTTTGAAGACCTTGATTTTTCTTTCAAACATTTTGAACTTTACGGATATTTTGATTACATCATAACAGAAGACCATATCCCAGAGCCAAATCTGAGAAAACCTTCTCCTTACCCTTTGGAGCTTTTCTTTGAAAAGGTTTCTTACGAAGAGCCAGTTTTTTATATAGGTGATACTAAAGCAGATTTAGAAATGGTTGAGTCTTTTAACAAAAGAAATGAAAAAAATGTTCAGTTTGTACTTATGGAAAATCAACATAACAGAGATATAGAAACAGAAATAAGAATAAAAAAGCCTGAAGAAATATGCGATATTCTAAATGAGGCAGAAATAAAACTGACCTGAAAGACTAAATAATGGAAAAAGACCAAAAGGAAATTGAGCTTAAGAAGTTAGAAATAGAGAAGTTAAAGATAAAAGAAGGGTTGTTTAGAAGTTTAATCGTTATTATTTTAACGGTAGGAGCTGGTTTTGGAGCTGTGCTTTATAAAATAAGGTCAGAAATTTTTGCACAGTATATAAACCTTATAAATATTGCATTAATTATCTTTTTTGGAGTTTTGATTTTATCCTTATCTATAATTTCTTACTTTGTATGGAGAGATATAAGGAAAAAACTTAAGGAGTTATAAGATGGAAATTTTATTATTAGCTTTTATCTTTTTTATAATGCTTGTAGTTTTGGGAGTTTTCGGTACAATGACAATCCTAACCATTAAAGACTACTATGAGGAAAACAAAAAAGAAAAACACAGTTAAAGATAAAAATCTTACATCAACTCCATCTGTTATTTCCTTATTTGTGCTAATTAAATAGCTCTCGAGCTTTCTTTTTAAGTTCTTCATTTTGGCTTACCTTTTGAATCTTTAACGTTTGACTTCATTTAATTTTTTCTTTACCAACTTTACTATTTAATATATATCCTCCTTAAGGTTAAAATAGCTATCCACTTCCTTTTGCCAT